>JAJEIH010000023.1 GCA_022827685.1 Alphaproteobacteria bacterium | reverse complement strand
CGTGGGGTGAAAAACCCCCGATCACTCCTCGTGGACCAACCCGAACCCGCGGAAATCCGTCAAGCCAACGGGGTAAGAAAAATCTCAGCCCAGCCGGAGCCCTTGCTCAGAAAGCGGTTCCAAACAGCGCACATGCCTCAGTCCGGGCCCGGAAGTGGAGTGGCCCCTGGGTCCGGACAGTTCAGGGCGACGGCCTTCTATCGCCCGACGGCGGGGGATAGACTGTGCGGCCTGACAGCGGGGAGGGCACGCATCATGGACCGAATCGTTCTCGCCGGGGCCGCGCAGCCCGGCATGAAGCATCGCCAGGGGCTCTTCAGGCTGACCGGCGGCGACACCGAATGGCAACGGGTGAGCCGGGGGCTGCCGGACGAGCCGGAAATCCGGGCGCTCGGCTTTGTGGACGGCAAGGCCTATGCGGGCACGCAGGCCGGTCCCTATGTCAGCGAGGACGGGGGCGCAAGCTGGCGTTCTCTCAACCTGCCGTCGGAGGACCGGACCACATGGTCGGTGATGGCGCGGCCGGGCGACCCGGACACGCTCTATGCCGGCACCACGGGCACCTCCGTCTATCGCAGCACCAATGCGGGCGCCCGCTGGGAGCGGCTCCGCCCGCCCGTGCCGGAAGGCAATTGCGACATGGGCTTACCGACGCGCGTCATCCGCATGACGGCGGACCCGAGCGCGCCCGATGAGATCTATGTCGGCCTCGAGGTCGGCGGCGTGCTGCGCTCGCTCGATGGCGGCGACACATGGGAAAGCTGCAATGCCGACCTGCTGCGGCTCGCGGGCCAGGAACACCTGAAGAGCGCCATCGGCTCCGACATGGACAGCGAAGGCATGATGGACACGCACTCGCTCGCGATCAGCCCCGCGCTGCCGGGCACGGTGTTCCTCGCCACACGCATGGGCCTCTTCCGCTCCGACGACCGCGGCGAGACCTGGCGCGAAATGGGCATCGGCGACTACTCGCCGCTGACCTACGCCCGCGACGTGACGGTCTCGCAGCATGACCCCAAGGTGCTGTTCGGCGCGTTCAGCAAGGCCGCCACCAGCGACGCCGGCTCGCTCTGGCGCAGCACGGACCTCGGCGAGACCTGGGAGCGCTTCGACAAGGGCGTCGATGTGAACTCAACCCTGATGATCGTGGCCGAGAGCGCCTCCGACCCGGACCGCGTCTGGTGCGGCGCGCGCACAGGACGCACCTTCGGCACGGCCGACGGCGGCAAAAGCTGGGCGCAGATCGAACTGCCGGACGAGGTGGGCGGCGTCTATGCGATGGCGGCCGCCTGACGGCCGAGCGCGCCCATGAACGATGCCGGGGCTGCTAGCACGGACGCGCTCGCCGCCGCGCTGAGGCGCATGGGGCTCGCCGGGCCGGAGGAACGGCCCCGCTTCCACCCGCTGGAGGGCGGCGTCTCCTCGGACATCTACCGGGTCGAGACGGCGGGGGGCCCCGTCTGCGTCAAGCGCGCGCTCGCCCGGCTCAAGGTGGAGGCGGACTGGCGCGCGCCGGTGGAGCGCAACGGCTCGGAGGCGGGCTGGCTCGCGGCCGTGAACGCGTTGCTGCCCGATGCCGCGCCGCGCCTGCTGGGGCAGGACCGCGAGGCGCGCGCGCTCGCCATGACGTGGCTGGAGCCCGGGACGCACCCGGTCTGGAAGGCGGAACTCGCCGACGGGCGGGCCGACCCCGACTTCGCGCGCGAGGTGGGCAGGCGGCTCGCCGTCATCCACCGCGCCCATGCGGGCGATGGGGCAACAGCCGCCGCCTTCGCCACAGACGCGATCTTCCACGCCATCCGGCTGGAGCCCTACCTTCTGGCGACGGCGGCGCGCCACCCGGACCTGGCGCTTACGCTGACCGGGCTTGCCGAGGCGACGGCCGGGACGCGCGAGACGCTGGTGCATGGCGATGTCAGCCCGAAGAACATTCTCGCCGGGCCGAACGGGCCGGTCTTCCTGGACGCCGAATGCGCCTGGTACGGGGACCCCGCCTTCGACATCGCCTTCTGCCTGAACCACATGCTGCTGAAGAGCGTCTGGAAGCCGCAGCACGAAGCGGCCTACCTGGCCTGCTTCCGCGCGCTGGTGGAAGGCTACGGGCCGCACGCGGCACTGGACGGGCGCGCCGCGCGGCTGCTGCCGGGCCTGCTGCTGGCGCGGCTCGACGGCAAGTCGCCGGTCGAATACCTGACGCGGGAGAGCGAGAAGGCCCGCCCCCGCGCCTTCGCCCGCCGCCTGCTGCAACGCCCGCCCGCCAGCCTCGGTGAAATCGCCGCGGCCTGGGCGGCGGAGACAATCGTATGAGCGCGTTCGAGATCAAGAGGGTGCGCGGAAGGCGGGTCTGGGATTCGCGCGGGCGGCCGACGGTGGAGGCCGAGGTGCATCTCGCCGGCGGCGCGACCGGCCGCGCCATCGCACCGGCCGGGGCCTCGACCGGTTCCGGCGAAGCGCTCGACCGGCGGGACGGCGGCGCGGCCTTCGGCGGGCTCGACGTCATGCAGGCGGTGGCGGCGGTCGAAGGCGAGATTTCTGCGGCGCTCCGGGGCGTCGATGTCGAAGACCGTGATGCGGCGGACCGGCGGCTGATCCGGCTCGACGGCACGGGGGACAAGTCGCGCCTCGGGGCCAATGCCTGCGTCGCCGTGTCGATGGCGGCGGCCTGGGCGGGCGCGGCGGCGGCGGGCCTGCCGCTCTGGCGCTGGCTTGCAGGCGAGGGGCCGGTTTCGCTGCCGGCTCCGGAAATCCAGATCTTCGGCGGCGGCGCCCATGCCGGCCGGCGGGTCGATATCCAGGACTTTATGGTGACGGCGCCGGGCGCGGCGAGCTTCGCCGAGGCCTGTGCGTGGACCGCCGAGGTCTATCGCGCGGCAGGGCTGCTGATGGCCGAGGCCGGGCGGCTGCGCGGCGTCGCGGACGAAGGCGGCTTCTGGCCGGACTTCGACACCAACGAGGCCGCGCTGGACATGCTGGCCCGCGCCATAGAGCGCGCCGGCTTCCGGCCGGGCGAGCATGTCGCCATCGCGCTCGATGTGGCCGCAAGCGAGTTCGGAAAGGAAGGGCGCTACCGGCTTGCGCTCGAGGACCGGGAGCTCGACAGCGAGGACATGGCGGCTCTGGTCGGCGGCTGGCTCGCGCGCTACCCGATCGTCTCGGTGGAGGATCCGCTCGGCGAGGACGACTGGGAAGGCTTCGCCGCGTTCACCGCCGCCCATGGAGACCGCGTGCAGGTGGTCGGCGACGACCTGCTCGTGACCTCTGCGCGCAGGGTCCGGGAAGCGGCGCGGCGGGGCGCGGCCAACACGCTGCTCATCAAGCCCAACCAGCGCGGCACGCTCAGCGAGGCGAAGGCCGCCTGGGACGCGGCGCGCGAGGCGGGCTTCGGCGGCATCGTCTCGGCGCGCTCCGGCGAGACGGAAGACGTGACCATCGTCCATCTCGCCGTCGGCTGGCGGACGCCCGGCCTCAAGGTCGGCTCCTTCGCGCGCTCCGAGCGCATGGCCAAGTGGAACGAGGCGATCCGCATCGAGGAAGGCCTCGCCTGAAGCTGAGGGTCCGCTCGAAACTGCCCCGCTCATGGGGCCCACTCCAGAGATACGTCATGAATTGTCATGTTTTGTCATGTTCCCTATAAATACCGGTTATGTGCTGAGAACCGTCCGGGCATAGCGCCCTCCTGTCCGGGCAGATTTCCGGGTATTCCGCCAAGGTCTTCCGTTTTCGTGTCCCGAGCATGGATTTCTCCTTCCTGCTCCCGTTTCGTCCGGTCGGTCCCGCCGCCCGACCGCCCGCGATCGGACCCTGTTTCGCGCGTATCGCGCGCCCGCCTGCGCGCGGGCGCGGGCGGGCGTTTCGCGCCGGCGCGGTTCGCGCGCCTGATTGCGCCCGCGCGCAGGCCGGGCGCAAGGCGCGCCTCTCCCCTCGGTTTCTCAGGTTTTTTTGCGCCGGCGCCGACGCGAAGGGCGAGGCCGCCTCCGAATGCCGCCTCATCCTGCTCAATATGGCTACTGGACTCTTGAAGTCAAATGAATTTAGGAATTATAGTAAATTTTCTGCGAGCAAACTACCGTCCAAGCCTAATGTCGACGGTCGTTGACCGGCACCCATGACAGATCCGGTGTTCGCCGCCTCCGGTCGCCCCCTTGGACAGACTTCAGGGGAAGTTCGTTCGACAGGCCCAAGACAGGCGTCAGCCCTGTTCGAGCTCGCTGTCCCAGTAGAGGAAGTCGGACCAGCTCTCATGCAGGAAATTGGGCGGGAAGCTGCGCCCGTTCTCCTGGAGGCGCCAGACGCTCGGCCGGACGGGGAGTTTCTGGAGCCGCATGCCCGAATCGCGGAGCAGCCGGTCGCCCTTGGCGCGATTGCAGCGCCCGCAGGCGGCCACGACATTGGTCCAGGCGGTGCGCCCGCCGCGCGAGCGGGGCGTCACATGGTCGAAGGTCAGGTCCTCCGGAGGCAGCCGCGAGCCGCAATACTGGCAGGCGAAGCGGTCGCGCAGGAAGACGTTGAAGCGCGTGAAGGCCGGATGGCGCGCCGGCGCCACATAGTCCCGGAGCGCGATGACCGAGGGCAGCCGCATGGCCCGGGTCGGCGAGCGCACCTCGCGGTCGTATTCCGCCAGCACCTGCACCCTGTTCAGGAACACGGCCTTGACGCTTTCCTGCCACGACCAGAGCGACAGCGGGAAATAGCTGAGCGGGCGGAAATCCGCATTCAGCACCAGCGTCGGCGCGCTCTCCACAGGCGGCGTCACAACACCCTCCTACGCCCGGACCGCGAATCGGCCCGGCCCTCACCATAGGTGCCTCCAGCGCCGGCGCGCAAGGCAGAGACGGCGCGAAAGCGGCGACGGGCGGATGAAACTGCTGCGGCAGACGGATGGCGGGCACCACTCAGCCCCGCTCCGTTCCGCCCTCCGCTTCCTTCAATTCCTCCCCGACCTTCGCCAGCAGCGTCCGGACGGATGCGGCGGCCTCGTCGCGGTTTATGGCTTCGGTTTCGGGATCGACGCCGGTGCAGCGGAACTGGACGGCGTAGGGGGTGTAGCGTTCGGTTTCGCCCCGCCCCGAAGGGTTCGGCCTCGATGACGATCAGGTCCACGTCCGAATGCTCCAGCGCGTCGCCCCGGGCGCGCGAGCCGAACAGGATCACCTGCTCGGGATCGACCTCTTCCACGATCGCCCGGACCATCTCGTCCAAGATCTCGTCGGTCACCGGGACCATCAGTCCTCCTCGCCGGGCGCGCACTTCAGGCGATGATGCCGGCGGCGAGCGACGCGGCAAGCGGGCCGGTTCCGTCTTCGGTTCCCGGCAGGCATATTGCGCACCGGCTCGGAGAGGATTCGCACATGGCGCAAACGGCGGAGGCAGGGGCGGCTCGCGGGGAGACCCGGACGCTGGCGCTGATCGGCGCCGGGCATTTCCTGAGCCACTTCTACGCGCTCAGCCTGCCGCCCCTGTTCGGTTACTTTCGCGGGGAGTTCGGCGCGAGCTATGCGCTGCTGGGCGCGCTGGTCACGGGCTATGCGGTGGTCGGTGGCGTGCTCCAGGCGCCGGTCGGGCTGGCGGTGGACCGCTGGGGCGCACGGCCGGTCCTGCTGGCGGGCCTTGCGCTCAACGCCGCCGCCATTGCCGCCATCGGGTTCGTTTCCAGCTACTGGGCGCTGGCGCTGCTGGCCGTGGCGGCCGGCATCGGCAACAGCGTCTTCCATCCCGCGGACTATGCGGTGCTGGCGGCGCGCATCCGCGAACGGCGGCTGCCGCGCGCCTACAGCATGCACACCTTCCTCGGCTTCTTCGGCACCGCGGTGGCGCCGCTCACGATGGCGACGCTGGCGCAATCGATGGGCTGGCGGAACGCCGTCATGCTGGTCGGCGCGGCGGGCATCGCGACCGTGCTGGCGATGGCGGTGAGCGGCGGCGCCGTCGCCTCCCCGCCCCGCGCCCGGGACGCGGCGGCGGACACCGCGCCCGCGCAGTGGCTCTCCCTGCCGATCCTGCTGTTCTTCGGTTTCTTCGCGGCCTACGGCATGGCGAGCGGCGGCATCATGTCCTTCACAGCGGTCGGGCTCGACAAGCTCTACGGCTTCGACCCGGCATCCGCCGGCGTGGTTTGGACCACGGCGCTGCTGGCGCTTGCCTTCGGCATCCTCGCAGGCGGGGAGCTGCCGGACCGGGAAGGATTCCAACTGCGCCTGACCGGCGCGGCGCTGATTGGCGCCGGGGCGCTGACGGCGCTCGCGGGCTTCGCTGATATCGGCATGCTCGGCCTCGCCGTGCTGATGGGCGCGGCCGGGTTCGGGATGGGCGTCGTGCTGCCGGCGCGGGACCTGATACTCAGGCGGATCACGCCGCCGGGCAGCACCGGCCGGGTGATCGGCTTCGTATTTGTCGGGCTGTCCATCGGCGGCGGGCTCGCGCCGCTCCTGTTTGGCTGGACGATGGACCGCGACTGGCCGGTCCTTCTGTTCCTCGGCTGCGGGGCCTTCCTCGTCCTCGCCTTCCTCTGCTCCTTCGGCGCGGTCCTCGCCGCCCGGCGCATGGCGCGCTGAGGCCGGTTCTTCCGGCGCCGGTCAGGCCCCCGCATCCTCCAGCATCATGTGGGCCGCCTTTTCTGCGATCATCATGGTGGGAGCGTGCGTGTTGCCGTTGGTGAGCGTCGGCATGACGGAGGCGTCCGCCACCCGCAGGCCCGCCACGCCATGCACGCAAAGGCGCGGATCGACCACCGCCATCGGGTCCGTGCCCATCTTGCAGGTGCCGACCGGGTGATAGATCGCGAACCCCGCCTCACGGGCGAAGTCCAGCCACTGCTCGTCGCTCTCCACATCCGGTCCCGGCAGTTCCTCGAAAGCGACATGGCGGCGCATCGCCCCGGTCTCCATCAGCGCACGGGCGATCTTCATGCCGCCCACCAATGCCTGCCGGTCGAATTCCACAGAAAGATAGTTGCCCCTGATCGCCGGCTGCTCGTCGGCCCGGGCCGAACGGATATGGATCGTCCCGACGCTTTCCGGCCGCGTCTGGTATGTGCCGATGGTCATGCCCGGCGTCCGCGCGAGCGCCTTGGTCCGGGGATCGTCATAGCTCGCCGGGACGATGTGATACTGAATGTCCGGGACGGCAAGGTCGTCCCGCGTCCGCACGAACCCGGCGACCACGCCGGGCGTGAGCGTCAGCAGTCCTCGCCGCGTCAGCGCATAACGAAGAATCTCGCCGGCCAGGGCCAGCCCGCGCGACTTCTCGTTGATGGTGACCGGACGCCCTATGCGCCAGGACTTCCGCACCATGTAATGGTCCCGATAGTTCTCGCCGACGCCCGGCAGCTCCCTTTGCACTTCGATCCCCTGAGCCAGCAGCACCTCGGGATTGCCGATGCCCGACAACTCCAGCAACTGCGGCGACTGCACCGCACCTGCCGACAACGCAATGCCCTGCCCCGCCGCCGCCCGTTCGAGCCTGCCGCCCCGCCGGTATTCCACCGCAACGGCGCGCCCCTCTTCGATCACCACGCGCTCCGCCAGCGCGTGGGTGCGCAACTCGATATTGGGGCGCTTGAGCGCCGGCTTCAGAAAGGCCCGGAAGGCGCTGTGCCTGAGCCCGCCCTTCTGGCAGACCTGGTAGTAGCCGAAGCCATCCTGCGAGGCGCCGTTATAGTCCGGGTTGCGGGGATAGCCGAGCTCCTCGCCGCCGCGAATGATGTCGTCGGTAAGGTCGAAGCGGTCGCGCATGTCGGAGACCCGAAGCTCCCCGGACGTGCCGCGAAATGCCGGGTCGCCGCCGTCTCGCCGCTCGGACTTCCTGAAGAAGGGCAGCACCTCCTCCCAAGACCAGCCGCGATTGCCCATCTGCGCCCAGTCGTCGAAATCACGGGCGTTGCCGCGCACATAGAGCATCCCGTTGATCGAGGACGAGCCGCCCACCACCTTGCCGCGCGGCAGGGGCATGACGCGGTTGTGCGTGTAGTCCTCCGGGTCGATCTCGAAGCGCCAGTTCACAGCGTCGCCGTTGAGGGTCCTGGTGTAGCCGGCAGGGATATGGATGAAGGGGTTGCGGTCCATCCCGCCCGCCTCCAGCACCAGCACACGGTGGCCGGTCCGCTCGGAAAGCCGCGCGGCCAGAACGGAGCCGGCCGAGCCGGTGCCGACGACGATCCAGTCGAAGCTGCCGCCGTCCTGCGCCTCGCCGCTCACAGGTCCACCGATTCCTTCACGCGCCGCATGGCCTCGATATGCGCATCCGCCCCCTGCAGCCCGGCGTCCATCGTGTTCACCGTCAGGTGCGAAGCATCGACGCCCTGCCAGAAGTCGATGTCGGCCTGCCAGGACTCCGGACCGACAGCCCCGCCCCGTTTGGCGTAGCGCAGCCAGGACTCGATGCCGATCTCCGCCGGGTCGCGTCCGGCCGCACGGGCATGGTCCCGCAGCCGTTCGACGCGCGCCGCCGTCTTGTCCGAAGGCGTGACCAGCGGGAACCAGCCGTCGCCGATGCGCCCGATCCGCTCGATGGTCGCCTCTGCATGGCCACCGATCCAGATCGGGATCGGGCGCTGTACAGGCAGAGGGTTGATGCCGGCATCCCGGAACTCGTGCCAGCGGCCCTCGAAGGTTACCAGCTCCTCGGTCCAGAGCCGGCGCAACAGCGCGATCTGCTCTTCCGAACGCTTGCCGCGATTGGTGAAGTCCTCGTTCAGCGCCTGGAACTCGACCTGGTTCCAGCCGACGCCGATCCCGAGCCGGAGCCGCCCGCCGGAGAGGATATCGACCTCCGCCGCCTGCTTGGCGACCAGCGCCGTCTGACGCTGCGGCAGGATGAGGATGCCGGTGACGAACCCGATCCGTTCGGTCAGCGCCGCAAGCCAGCCGAACAGCACCATCGGCTCATGGAACATCGACTTGTGCGTATAGGGGCCGGTCAGCGTATGCGCGGCCGGGTCAGCCCCCAGCACATGGTCGAAGGCCAGCAGGTGCGCATAGCCCAGCTCTTCCGCCGCCTGCGCAAAGTCGCGGCAGGCGACCGGGTCGGCCCCGATCTCCGTCTGCGGAAAGACAACGCCGAGCTTCATGTCAGGACTTCCCATCCGCGCCGCGCATCCGTCGAGCTTCATCGAGGCTCAAGGATTCCACGGTGTCCGCGTTGCGTTTTGCGCCGGAACGGCGACGGCCCGTCGCTTCGGCGCGAGCACGGTCGTCCATGTCTTTTGCGGTGCGTGTCATGGGACAGGACCATAAGTCGAATGCTGCGAAAGCCAAACCCGCTCAATATCCCGGCGGGGGCTGGAAGCCGCCGAAATGGCGTTCGATCAGGCGGGCGGTATGGATGCAGGCCCTGTCGCCGAGATAGGGGCCGACGATCTGGACGCCGCCGGGCAGCCCGTCGCGTGCAATCCCCGCGGGCGCCACGGCGCCGGGCAGGTAGCAGACGCCGTTGAAGCCCGCCCAGAACAGCTGGTCGGTCGTGGGGACCTCGCGATTGTTGACCCGGACTGTGCGCTGGTAGCGCTCGCCCTCATGGTCGTGCGGGAAGGCGGTCGAGGCCGCGACGGGACAGAGCAGCACGTCCCAGTCCCGGAAGAAGCGGTGCCAAGCCCAGCGGAAATGCTCGCGTTGTTCGCGGAGCGCCAGCCACTCGCGGTGCCGCATTGTGTTGCCGCGCGCCATGCGGGCGTAATAGCTCGGGTCGTCCGTGCCGAGACGCTCAACGGCGTCCTCATGTTCGCGCAGCACGGCTTCCGGCTGGCGGGCGCTGGTCGCGGCCCGCAGCAGCAGGATGTAGTTCTCGTGGAGCGCCGTCATGTCGATCTCGGGACGGGCCGTGTCGCTCACGACCGCGCCGGCGGCGGCAATGCGGTCCACCAGGTCCTGCAACAGGTCGCCATAAACCGAATCGACCTCGGACGGCTCCGCCTCCAGCATGACGGCGACGCGCAGGCCCTCGAGGCCGGGGACACGCGGCCCGGGCAGGTCGAGCCGGTAGCCGGCCGCCTCCATCTCGTCCGGACCGGCCATGGCGTCGAGCGCGGCTTCCAGATCGTCCGCAGAACGCGCCAGCGGCCCGACCACGGAGATGTCCGACTGCGCCAGCACGCCCGGCAACGCCTGTCCCCGGGGCGGGCAGATGCCCCAGCTCGGCTTGTGGCCGAACACGCCGCAATAATGCGCGGGGTTGCGGATCGAGGCGCCGATGTCGCTGCCGGCCTCGATGCCGGTCATGCCGGCCGCCAGCGCCGCGCCCGAACCGCCGGAAGAGCCGCCCGGCGTGCGCCCGAGGTCCCAGGGATTGTTGGTGACGCCGTATATGTCGTTGTAGCTCTGCCAGTCGGCGAGCATCAGCGGCACATTGGTCTTGCCGAACAGGTTGACGCCGGCCGCCTTCAGCCGCTCCACCGAAACGCTGTCCGTCTCCGCGATATTGTCGCGGAACTCGGGGTCGCCCCAGGTCGTCGGGGAACCGGCCAGGTCGTAGCTTTCCTTGATCGTCATCGGCACGCCGTGGAGCGGCGGCAGGTCCCCGCCCCGGACGGTCTCGCGGTCGGCGGCCCGCGCCGTCTCGCGCGCCGTCTCGCGGTCCTCCCAGATGACCGCATTCAGGGCCGGATTATGTTCGTCGATACGCGCGAAGTAGAGGTCGAGCAATTCCTCCGCCCCGATCTCCCGCTTGCGGATCATGGCAGCAAGCTCGGTTGCGGACTTGAAGGCGGTCTCGGTCATTCCGGCTCTCCCCCGTTTTCTCCCGGCGCGCTATATTGCTCGCAGAACAGGGGAGGCGTGACAATGGATTTCACCCCGATTTCGGGCGCGTGCGGCGCGGAGGTCTCGGGCATCGACCTGGAGCGGGAGCTGACCCCGGAGCGCGTGGAAGCGCTGCAGGCCGGGCTCGGCGAATACGGCGTGCTGGTGTTTCGCGGACAGACGCTCTCGCCCGAGAGCCACCTTGCGATGGGCGAGGCGTTCGGCGGCGTCAACATCAACCGCTTCTTCAAGGCGGTGGACGGCTGGCCGGGTATCGCGGAGGTGCGCAAGGAGCCTGAGCAGAAGGCAAATATCGGCGGCGAATGGCACACCGACCACACCTACGATATCGAGCCGGCGCTCGGATCGATCCTGGTCGCGCGCGAATTGCCGCCCTTCGGCGGCGACACATTGTTCTCCAGCATGTATGCCGCTTACGACGCCCTCTCGGACGGGCTGAAGGCGATGCTTTCCGGCATGAAGGCCGTGCATTCGAGCCGCCATGTGTTCGGGACGGACGCCTACTACCTGACGGACGGCAGCGATCTTGCCGGCCGGTACGGCAACCGGGAGGCCGCGACGCAGGACGCGGTGCATCCGGTCGTCATCCGCCATCCGGTAAGCGGCCGGCCCTCGCTCTATGTGAACCGCGGCTTCACCATCGGCTTCGACGGCTGGACGGTCGAGGAGAGCCGTCCGCTGCTGCAGATGCTCTACGAGCACGGGAGCCGGCCGGAATTCACCTGCCGGGTGCGCTTCGAGCCGGGCACGGTGGTCTTCTGGGACAACCGCGCGACCTGGCACTGCGCGCTCAACGACTATCCCGGCTATCGCCGCCTCATGCACCGCGTCACCGTAGAAGGCGCGCCCCTGCCCGCCTGGCGGCCCGAAGCGGAGCGCGCCGCCGCCTGAGCGGGCTTCCGTCGCGCCGCGAGATTAAAGGACGCTGAACAGCGTCATCGGCGGCGATAGATCGAACGACGGTGGCCGACCTCGATCACAATCAGGATCGACTCGTCGTCGTGAAGTTCGCACAGGATGCGGTAGTCGCCGACGCGATAGCGCCAGTAATTGCCGAGTTCGGAACCGCGCAGCGGCGAGCCGGTTTGGCGAGGGTGGTCGAGCAGCGAAAGCCGCTCCCGCAGGTAGTAGCGGATCCGTGCTGCGTCGCGAGGGTCGAGGTTCTTGATTTGCCTGGCCGCGCGTTCCGCGATTTCAATCTTCCAGGCCAAGATAGCTGTCCAGCTCATCGAGCGAAAAAGTGCGACCGCCGGCGTTGCGGTGTTCGGCGGCGGCCTTCTCCGCCGCGTGGAGGTCTTCGATGTCCTCCAGATAGCGCTCGACGGCTTCGAGGATGTAGAACGTCGGGGTGCGGCCGGAACTGTCGGCGAGGGCGCGCAAGCGGTCGTAGGTGGCGTCGGGCAGGCGGACGGCGGTTTGCTTCATGGCGTCAGACCGGCTTCGGTTGCGGCAAGGGCCCGCGGGCCGCATATCGGGTTTCACTGGCCGGATGTCCGGCCGTGGTTCGTGAGGCAAGGCCGCGCGGTTCCAATGCGGGCATCGTTCTATTCCCTTGCGGATGAGGTTTCAAGCGGACGGCGCGGACCGGGCCACCGCCTGAGCGGGCCGGACCCCCTCAGCCGTAGAACAGCCGCGGCAGGGCGAGCGAGAGCGCGGGGAATGCGACCAGGAGCGCGAGGCGCCCGATATCGGCGCACCAGAACGGCGTCACGCCCTTGAACACCGTGCTCGTCTTGACGTCCTTGAGCACACCCGAGAGCACGAAGACGTTGAGGCCGACCGGCGGCGTTATCAGGCTGATTTCGGTGACCACGACGGCAATGATGCCGAACCAGACCAGAATTGCCTCCGCGCCCAGCCCCGCATAGCCGAGCCCCTGCACGACCGGGAAAAAGATGGGGATCGTCAGCAGCAGCATCGACAGGCTCTCGAAGACGCAGCCGAGCACGAGGTAGATCGCCAGGATGATCGCGATCACCACCAAAGGCGGCAGGTCGTATCCCGTAACCAGCGAGAGCAGGCCGGCCGGCAGCCCGCCCCGGTTGACGAAGTTCGAGAAGATCAGCGCGCCGATCAGCACGGTGAACAGCATCGCCGTGGTGCGCGCGCTGTCGGTCAGCACTTCCAGCAGCGAGCGCCAGGTGAGCGCGCCCCGGGCGAGCGCGATGACGAAGGCGCCGCCGGCGCCGATGCCGGCGGCCTCCGTCGGGGTGAACAGCCCGCCGTAAATCCCGCCCATCACCAGCACGAACAGCAGCAGCGTGCCCCAGACGCCGCCGAGCGCGGCCAGGCGCCCCCGCCACGGGATGCGCTCGGCTCTCGGCCCCTCCTCGGGGCGCCGCCAGACCACCCACTGCACCGCCCCGAGGTAGAACAGCACCCCGACGAGGCCGGGGATGAAGCCGGCGGCGAACAGCTCGCGGATGCTGGTCTCCGTCATCAGTCCGTAGATCACCAGAATCACGCTGGGCGGGATCAGGATTCCGAGCGTGCCCCCGGCGGCGATAGAGGCCGAGGCGAGGCTGTCCGAATATCCGTAGCGGCGCATCGGCGGCATGGCCACCCTGGACATCGTCGCCGCCGTCGCGAGGCTGGAGCCGCAGATCGCGGAGAAGCCGCCGCAGGCGACGATCGTCGCCATCGACAGCCCGCCCCTCCTGTGGCCGAGGAAGGCGTGGGAGGCTGAGTAGAGCTCGCCGGAGAGCCCCGCCCGCGACACGAGATTGCCCATCAGGATGAACAGCGGCACCACCGACAAGCCGTAGGAAAGCGCCGTCTCGGACACAAGCGTGCCGACCATGGAAAGCGACGGCTTCCATCCCGTCAGGTAGCCGAAGCCGGCAAAGCCCACCAGGCCCATCGCAAATGCGATCGGCAACCTGAGGAACACCAGGACGAGAAGCGCTGCAAAGCCGATGAAAACGACGTCCATGGTCCCCGAACCGCTATCCCGTCACACGGTTCCGCGGTCGTCCGGCGTATCACCCGCGGCCCCGGCCGCCGAAAGCGCCCTCCGTGCGTGGCGCACGGTGTTGACGACAAACGCCGCCGCGCCGCAGCCGCTGAGCACGGCGATGAAATAGTTGATCGGCGCCAGCCTGATTTCGAGGAATTCGGTCGCGTCGCCGTAATCGGCGGTCAAGCCGGCGATGATCCAGACCCGCCAGGCCACGAAGCCGAGCGCGACCGCCATGACCGCGTTCAGCACCGCCTGGCGCAGCGGGACCAGCCGCGCGGGGAACCAAAGATCGAGGAGATCGACGGAGACATGCTCCTCGCGAAGGCACACCGAGGGAAGGATGGCGAACACGATGACGCCGAGCATGAGCTGCGTCAGCTCGGTCGCGCCGTCGAGTGGGGTCCCGAAAAGTTCGCGCCCGATGACGTCGATGCAGGTCATCGCCATCAGCGCGAACAGCACGAGCGCGGACGCCCCTTCCGGGAGGGCGATCAGCCGATTGCGGCCGCGCCCTTCCGAAGGAGGCGTTCCGTCAGGCCGGTCCGTTTCGCTCACCGCGCCTTGTCATATTCGCGGGCGATCCGGCGGAGGTCCGCGAGCGCGGCCCGGGCGTCGTAGCCGTCCTTGCCCGCGCGCTCGATCCAGGCTTCTTCCACCGGCTTCATGAGGGCGAGATAATCTTCCTTCATGGCCGGGCTCGCCTCCTGGATCGTGGTTCCCGCCTCCTTCGCCGCCGCCAGGCCGGCCTCGTCGGCGGCATCCCACTGGGTGCCGGCGAACTGCGACAGCTTGAGGCCCGAAACGCTCATCACCGCCTTCCGGTCGGCCTCCGACATCCCTTCCAGCGCCGCCGGGCTCATGAGCAGCGCGAAGCTGCCGTAATAGAGCCCGCCCGGCATTATCGTCACATGCGGGACGACCTCTTTCAGGCGGAAGGATTTCTGGGTCTCTATCGGCATGAAGATGCCGTCGGCGACGCCGGACGACAGAGCCTCATAGACCTTGGGCGCGGGCAGCTTGACCGCCGTGACGCCGAGAGCCTTGCCGGCCAGGCTGCCGACGCCGCCGGGAACCCGGATCTTCATGCCCTCGAGGTCCGAAAGCGCCGTCAGGGGCTTCTTGGTCTGAATGACCGCCGGGCCGTGCGACATCAGCCCGATCAGCACGGTGCCCCGGTGTTCGTCGGCTTTGTGGAGGTATTTCTCATGCACCTTCCAGTAGGCGACGCTGGCGGCCTCGGCGCTTGTGCCGAGGTCCGGCATCTCGACGACCTGCGAGGCCACATAGCGCGTGTTGTAGCCGTGGAAGATCCAGGCGGCGTCCGCAATGCCGTCGCGCACCAGCGCGAACTGGTTGAGCGGCGACGCCAGCTTGTATTCGATCTTGGTCGTCACCCGGCCTTCCGTCGCCTCGCTGACCCATTTCCCCCATGTCGGCCACACGACCGAGTTCATGGGGTGGGTCGGCGGGGCCCAGCTGGAAATCTTGAGGACCGTCTCGGCCCCCGACGGCGCCGCCGCCAGGGCTCCTGCGAGGCAGGCGGTGAGCAGGGTCGCGATTCGTTTCAGCATGGTGGTCTCCCTTTTCGTCAGCCGCGGGCGCGTGGAACGGAAGCGCGCGGAGTTCGACTGGCGAAACCTTAACCCGGATTTCCCGCCAGCGTCACCGTCTGTAAGAAATTTGCGCTGTGGTGTTTTTTGGCTCTCGGTTGCCCATTGGTGAGGTCGGTTTGGTCTTGTGTTCGGGCGTTCGGGGCGAGGGCAGCGGCTGATTTTCAGGCGGAAGCGGATTGGCGCAGCCTTATTGTCAGAAT
>JAJEIH010000027.1 GCA_022827685.1 Alphaproteobacteria bacterium | reverse complement strand
TTCTGACAATAAGGCTGCGCCAATCCGCTTCCGCCTGAAAATCAGCCGCTGCCCTCGCCCCGAACGCCCGAACACAAGACCAAACCGACCTCACCAATGGGCAACCGAGAGCCAAAAAACACCACAGCGCAAATTTCTTTTAATGTTTGCGAATCGGCCATAAGACTTTATTATGACGAGCGGCCGAGCCGATGGCCGCCCGCCAGTTAGACAAAACGCCAATCGCGAGGAAATAACATGCTGTCACGGATCACTGCCTATGTTGTGGTCGGGGCCGCTGCGCTTGCGCTCGGGGGATGCGCATCGAGCCTGAAAGATGCGCAGATGGCCGAGGCGACCGGGTCCGACTTCCAGATGGGTCTGATCGAGGGCTACAAGAAGCTTGCAGACATGGAAGCCGCCGAAGGGGACTGGCAGGACGCCCGCGTCTTTGCAGACCGCGTGCTGGCGGTTGCGGGCGGTGCCGACGTCATGCCGGACCAGCCGTCTGCGCGCGCGCTGCCGGCCGACGCCAAGATCGAAGTGGAGATCGCCCAGGCGCGGCTCGAAACCATTCTGGACGGCGGCGGGCGCGAGAAGGCCGGAAAGGCCGCGGCCATGGCTCAGGTCGGGTTCGATTGCTGGCTGCAGGAGCTGGAGGAGAACTTCCAGCCCGGCGATATCGCGAACTGCAAGGCGATGTTCGAGGAAGGCGCGGCCGCTGCGGAAGCGGCGCTGCAACCGCCTCCGCCGAAGCCCGTGAACAAGGGTCCCTGGGAGGTCTATTTCGCCTGGGACAGCGCGGAGATCGACGGGACGGCCCAGCAGGAGATCAACAAGGCCTACACGGCTTTCCGCAAGCTGAAGGATTCGGTGGTGAACATCTCCGGCCATACCGACACCAGCGGCTCGGCCAAATACAACCAGAAGCTCTCCGAGATGCGGGCCAAGACGGTCTATGAGGTCTTCACCCTCGACCTGCTGGTCCCCGAGGACCGCGTCAGCATGAGCGCGATGGGCGAGGGAGATCCGGCGATCAAGACTCCGGACAACACGCGCGAAGTGTTGAACCGGCGGGTCGTCATCCACCTCTCCAACTAGCATCTCAGGCGGCCGGCAGGACCGGCCGAACGGCAACGGACGCCCCGCCGGAAACGGCGGGGCGTTTGCCGTTCAGGCCTGCAGAATCGTGCCTGCGCGGCGAAGCCGGGCGAGTCTTCCGGGCGAATATCCGAGCAGTTCGGAAAGGCAGGCCTCGGTGTGTTCGCCGAGCAGCGGCGCGCCCGCCGGGCTCCGGACCGGCGTCCCGGAGAGCGACACCGGGGACCGCACCGCCCGCACCGTCCCGAGCGCGCTGTGCGCCTGGCTCGTGACCATGCCGCGCTCCGCCATCTCGCCGGACGCAAAGGCTTCCGCCACGCTTCGCACAGGCCCGCCCGGAATGCCGGCGGCCCGCATCCGGGCGATCCACACATCGCGCGTGTCGGCCTTCAGGATGTCGTTCATCGCCGCGGTCAGCGCCGTGCGGTTCTCCATGCGCGCGGCATTGGTCGCATAGGCGGGGTCATCGGCGAGTTCGGGGCGGCGGAAAACCTCCCCGGCCAGGCGCCGGAACAGCCGGTCGGTCGTCACCGCAATCATCACCGGCCCGTCCGCGGCTTCGAACAGGCCCGCGGGCATGGCGACAAGGTTGGAGTTGCCGGGCCGGCCGATATCCACTCCGCCTTCGAGCCAGGCAGTCGCGGCGTGGGAGGTCATGGCGACGGCGGTGTCGAACAGCGGCACGTCGATGCGCTGGCCCCGTCCGGTGCGCCCGCGCGCGACCAGGGCCGCCAGCACCGCCTGGGCCGCATACATGCCGGCCATGATGTCCACCAGCGACACGCCGGTGCGCATGGGCGGGCCGTCGGGCTCCCCCGTCAGCGACATGAAGCCGCTCTCGCCCTGCGCCACGGGATCGTAGCCGGGCCTGCCGGCGAGTGCGCCGCTGCGCCCGTAGCCCGAGATGGAGCAATAGACGAGGCCCGGATTTTCCGCCGCCAGCGCTTCGTAGCCGAGGCCCCGCCGGTCGAGCGCGCCGGTGCGGGCGTTCTCCAGCAGGACGTCGGAGAGGCGCGCGAGCCCCCGCACGATTTCGGCCCCCTCCGGCCGGGTGATGTCGATGGCGATGCTCTTCTTGTTGCGGTTGACGGTCAGGAAATAGGTCGAGTGGCCGTCGCGGGCGGGAGAGAGGAAGCTGCGCGTGTCGTCGCCGCCGGCGGGGTTCTCGACCTTGAGCACCTCCGCGCCGAGATCGGCGAGCTGCATCGCGCACCAGGGGCCGGAGAGCACGCGGGTGAGATCGACGACGCGAATGCCTTCGAGAGCGGTCACGGGGGCCGGTCCTTTCTGCCTGCGGATACGGGGCCGGGAGGTCAGGAATAGGCCCAGGCGAGCAGCAGCCCGCCGAGCAGGAGGCGATAGACGACGAAGGGCGTGAAGCTTGCGCGGGCGAGCCAGCGCATCATGGCCGCAATCGCCGCAAGCGCGGCCAGGAACGCCAGCAGGGCGGCAAGCCCGGCGGCGGCCGCGATGGACGGATCGCCCAAGCGGGCCAGGTCCCGCGCGGTCCACAGCCCGGCGCCCAGAATGACCGGGATCGAGAGCAGGAGGGAGAAGCGCGCCGCCTCCGCCCGCTCGAAGCCCAGCGCCAGCGCGGCCGTCATGGTGATGCCGGAGCGGCTGACTCCCGGCGCCAGCGCCAGGACCTGCGCCATGCCGATGGCGAGCGCATGGGGCAGGCGCAGCGAATCGAGCCGTTTCGTCCGCCGGCCCCGGCGGTCGGCGGCCCAGAGGACAAGGCCGAACACAAGCGTGGCCCAGGCGATCACCTCGACGCTGCGCAGGTCCGCCGCCACCGTGTCCTTGAGGAGCGCGCCCGCGACCGCCACCGGAACCGCCGCCGCCGCCGCGTGCCAGCCGAGCGCCCAGCCCTCGGGCCGCGGTCCGGCGAGGCCGGCGAGGCCCGCGGCGGCCAGCCGGGCGATATCGCCGCGGAAATAGACCAGCACCGCGCCGAGCGTGCCGAGATGCACCGCGACATCGAGAACGAGCGCGGCGGCCTCCTCCGGGCGGTGGTCTCCGAAAACGGCGTGGACGAGCACCAGATGCGCCGAGGAGCTGACCGGCAGGAACTCGGTGATGCCCTGGACGAGCGCGAGAAGGACGATGAGGTATAGCGGCAAGGGCGATCCGGACCCCGGGGAAGCCGCGAGGATATAGCACCGGCGAGCGATTGCGGGTTAAAGTGCGGCGTCGTTCCGGGGGGCGTATATGGCGACCCTGCTTCACCTGCCGCTTTCGCCCTATTGCCGCAAGGTTCGTATCGCGCTTGGCGAGCTCAAGATCCCGTTCGCGCTGGAGGAAGAGCCGGTCTGGGAACGGCGCGAGGCGTTTGTCGCGCTCAATCCGGCGGCGACGGTGCCGGTGCTGCTGCTGGACGACGGCCGCGCGCTGGCGGAGAGCCAGGCCATCGTCGAATATCTGGAGGAGACGGCGGACGCCCCGGCGCTGCTGGACGCGGGACCCGTGACACGGGCGGAAATCCGCCGCCTTACCCTCTGGTTCGACGCCAAATTCGCGTCCGAGGTGACCGACTATCTCTACCGCGAGCGCATCATGAAGCGCCTGGCGGGGCACGGGCCGCCGAACTCCGAATTCGTGCGCGCCGGCGTGCTCAATCTCGAGCAGCATCTGCGCTACATCGACATGCTGCTGTCGGAGCGCCACTGGCTGGCGGGCGACCATTTCTCGCTGGCCGATGTCGCGGCCGGCGCGCATCTTTCCTCGCTCGACTATATGGGCGCGGTTTCCTGGACCGAGCATCCGACGGCGCAGGAGTGGTATGCGCGGTTCAAGTCGCGCCCGTCGGTCCGGCCCCTGCTGTCGGACCGCGTGCCGGGCTGGCGGCCGGCCCGGCATTACGCGGACCTCGATTTCTGAGCCGGTGAGGCTCTTCGTCCACGGGCTCGGCTATTCCGCGGAGCGGCTGGCGCTCCGGCTGGCGTCGGAAGGCTGGGAGGTCGCGGGCACGACGCGCGACCCGGACAAGGCGGAGCGGTTCGCCGCGCGCGGCTGGAACCGCTTCGCGCGCGCGGAGGCGACGCATCTGCTCCTCTCCGCGCCGCCGGGCGAGGCGGGCGACCCCTTCCTGCCGGGCTTCGAGGCGCCGCCGGAGCTCGTCTGGGCCGGCTACCTCTCGACCACCGGCGTTTACGGGGACCGGGGCGGCGGCTGGGTCGATGAGGAGAGCCCGCTGCGGCCGACGGGCGGGCGGGGCCGCCGGCGGGTGGAGGCGGAAGCCGCGTGGAGCGCGCTCGGCCTGCCGCTGCATGTGTTCCGCATCGCAGGCATTTACGGGCCCGGCCGCAACGCGCTCGCGGCCGTGCGGGCCGGGCGCGCGCGGCGGATCGTCAAGCGGGGCCAGGTGTTTTCCCGCATCCATGTCGATGACATTGCGGCGGCGCTGGCGGCCTCCATCGCGCGCCCCAATCCCGGCCGCGCCTACAACCTCGCCGACGACAGGCCGGCCCCGCCGGCGGAGGTCACGGAATTCGCCTGCCGGCTGCTGGGCCTGGGGCCGCCCCCGGCCGAACCCTTCGAGGCGACGCGACTCTCGCCCATGGCCGCCAGCTTCTACCGCGACAGCAAGCGCGTCTCCAACGCCCGCATCAAGGCCGAACTCGGCGTCCGCCTCCGCTATCCAAGCTACCGGGAAGGACTGCGGGCGCTGCATGAGGCGGGGGAGGGGAGAGACGGATGATATCTCAGCGGAGAGTTTTGCAGTTGATTCTGTATTTCATAAGAAATTTGCGCTGTGGTGTTTTTTGGCTCTCGGTTGCCCATTGGTGAGGTCGGTTTGGTCTTGTGTTCGGGCGTTCGGGGCGAGGGCAGCGGCTGATTTTCAGGCGGAAGCGGATTGGCGCAGCCTTATTGTCAGAAT
>JAJEIH010000158.1 GCA_022827685.1 Alphaproteobacteria bacterium | reverse complement strand
ATTCTGACAATAAGGCTGCGCCAA
Organism: Alphaproteobacteria bacterium; assembly: GCA_022827685.1. Classification (GTDB taxonomy): domain Bacteria; phylum Pseudomonadota; class Alphaproteobacteria; order Bin95; family Bin95; genus Bin95. The sequence continues at coordinate 24,836 of JAJEIH010000158.1, read as the reverse complement.
TCCGCTTCCGCCTGAAAATCAGCCGCTGCCCTCGCCCCGAACGCCCGAACACAAGACCAAACCGACCTCACCAATGGGCAACCGAGAGCCAAAAAACACCACAGCGCAAATTTCTTTGCTGGGACTTGCCATTTCCGGTGTGCTAGGTTTTGGACATGAGCCCCGAGATGATTGCGATTCTGGCCGTCGGCGTAGCGCTGGCAGGCCTGATGTTGCGAGGCCAGCACGGCTTGGGCAAGCGTGTGGATGAACTCCGTGGAGACCTGGACAAGCGCGTGGGCGAACTCCGCGGAGACCTGGACAAGCGCGTGGGCGAACTCCGCGGAGACATCGCCGGCCTCGATGCGCGGCTGCGCTCCGTCGAGACCGGTCTGGCCGAGGTGAGGGGCCAACTGACGATGGTCCGGGACTATATCACAGGCCGCAACCTGCGGGAGCCGGAGCCGGGCGCGGACGAGTGAACGCCGGTGCCGACGGCAGCCCCCGGACGACACCGGCCGCCGTCAGGTCTCGCTGAAGCCGTCCGCGACGAGCGCCCGGAGCGCGGCGAGCGCGGCAGACGCTTCGGGGCCCTCGCAGACGACCTCGATGTCGCACCCCTTGCCGGCGCCCAAGAGCAGCAGGCCCATGATCGAGACGCCCGGCACGGTCATGTCGTGATGGGTGACCTGCACTTCCGCATCGAAGCGCCCGGCGAGCGCCACGAACTTCGCTGCGGCGCGCGCATGCAGGCCGCGCTCATTGACGATCCGCAACAATGCCGACGGCATGTCAGCCGGGCGCCTCGGCGAGCAGTTTCGAGGCGATCTGAATGTATTTCCGCCCGGCCTCTTCGGCATCCGCGACGGCCTCGGCAAGCGTCTTGTGCTGGCGGCAGGTTGCGAGCTTTACCAGCATCGGCAGGTTGACGCCGGCGACCACCTCGACCTCGCCCCTGTTGGACGCGCCCAGCACGGAGATGGCGAGATTGGAGGGCGTGCCGCCGAACATGTCCGTCAGCAGGACGACGCCATCCCCTGAATTGAGCGTCTTTGCAACCTGCGCGATCTCCGCGCGGCGGTCCTCCATGTCGTCGTCGGGGCCGATGCACACCGCCGCGACCTGCTCCTGAGGCCCGACGACATGCTCAAGCGCCGCGAGCAGTTCGGCGGCGAGGCGGCCATGCGTAACGAGCGCCAGGCCGATCATGGGCTGTTCTCCGTTTCCAATGCGACGGCCTGGTCCGCCGCCGTCTCCAGACAGTCCTGCCCGGATGCCGGTTCCGCTTCGAGGTCGCGGTGGGTCAGCGTGGCCCGCCAGCCCCGTTCGCGCAACAGTCGCGCAAGCTCTTCGGCCGTGAAGACCGAGCGGTGGCGGCCGCCGGTGCAACCGATCGCTATCGTCAGATAGGCGCGGCCTTCCTTCGCATAGCGGGGCAGCAGCGTCCGGAGCAGCGTGCCGACACCTTCGAGGAACGAGGCAAAGTCGGGGTCCTTCGCGATATGGGCGCCGACTTCCTCGTCGCGCCCGGTCAGGGGCCGCAGTTCTTCTATGTAGTGGGGGTTGGACAGGAAGCGCATGTCGAACACGAGGTCGGCCTCGCGCGGCAGGCCCAGGCGGAAGGAAAAGGAGGTGACGAAGATCGACATGCCTTCCTGCGGGTCGGATGTGAAATGCGCCCGCAGCAGGCGGCGAAGGTCGTGGGCGTTCAGCAGCGAGGTGTCGATGACGATATCGGCCGCGCGGCGCAGCGGCTCCAGCAGCCGGCGCTCCTGCTCGATGCCTGCGACGGGGCTGCCGTCCGGCGCCAACGGGTGGCGCCGGCGCGTCTCGCGGTAGCGCCGCGTCAGCGTTTCCTCGTCGGCATGCAGGAATACCGGCACGACATCGAAGCGGGCCGCCGCGTCCGTCATGCGGTCCAGCACGCCCTCGACGGCGAAGTCGCGGGCGCGGGTGTCGATCCCGACGGCCAGCGGACGGCCCGACGGGTCGGCATCGATGCCGTCCAGCATCGCCAGCGGAATGTTGTCGATCGCCTCGAACCCGAGATCCTCGAGCTCCTTCAATGCGACGGACCGCCCGGCACCGGACATGCCGGTGACCAGGACAAGGCGCCTCAGCATGGATTCGCTACCGGTCGTCATGTCTGTCCGAACGTCATGCCGCGCCTTTATCCTCCGATGCCATATGCGCGGCAAGGCGCAGTTTGATCGCCGCGGAAATCTCGAACGGCGCCAACCGGATACGCCTCACCGGCAAGCCCAGAACCGGCTCGAAACAGGGCTCGGGCAGCCGTTCGGGTGCAGCCAGGTCCGCGATAAGGACGAGCGGCGCACCGTCCAGCGCCGGCAGCGGGACGATCCCGACGCCGCGCACTTCCAGCCTGCCGCCGGCCTGTGGCAACGGACTGGCCCAAACCCGGCCGCCGCGCAGTCCGAGCATCACGAGATCGTCGGCGACAAGCTCTGCCCCGGCCTCCACCGCCCGAAGCGCGAGGTCGGATTTCCCGGACCCGGAAGGTCCGCGCAGCAGCACGCCCCGGCCCCCGAAGGCGATGCAGCTCGCATGGACCTGCATCAGGCCTCCGCCGCCGGCACGCGAAGCTCGAAGCATGCGCCCAGAACGCCGCCGTCCGCGCCAGCCCGGTTGGATGCTGCAATGCTTCCGCCATGAAGCCTGGCGATATCGCGGGAAATGGCGAGGCCGAGGCCCGAATGTCTTTCCCCGCGTCCGTCGGCGTCGGGCCGGTCGGTATAGAAGCGCTCGAAGATCGTCTCCTCCTTGCCTGTCTGGATGCCCGGGCCGTCGTCGTCCACCCGAAGGACTACCTCGTCTCCCCGCCGTGCGAGGAACAGCCTCACACCTCCCGCGGCCGGGGAGAACGACCGGGCGTTGTCGATCAGGTTGCGGATGACCCGCATGAGCTGGTCTTCGAGGCCGCGGACGATGAGCGGCTCCTCCGTTTCGACCGTCAATGCCGGATGCGGCGGGCCCTCGGCATCGATGCAGGCCTCCACGGCCCGGCGCATGTCCACCGGGTCCGACTCCGCGCGGGAGAACTGCGCACCGAGGCTGGAGAAGTCCGCCACGCTGTCGATCAACCGGTTCAGCCGCCTGACATCGTCCAGGACGATCCGCATCAGCTTGCGCCTCTTGCCCGGGTCGTCCTCGCGTATCGCCGTCTCGGCCGCGCTGTAGGTGGACGCGAGCGGCGTCCTGAGTTCATGGCTGACATCGGCCGCGAACTTCTCGGTCTCCTCCATTCCTTCCCAGAGCGCGCCCGTCATCCGGCGCAGCGCCGCGGACAGGTCGCCGATTTCGTCATTGCGCCCGCTCAGGTCCTGTATATCGACCCGCCCATAGCCGGGACGCACGCGCTCTGCCGTCGCCGCGAGGTCCCTCAGCGGCTTCGCGATGCCGCGCGCCATGTAGAGGGTGAGCAGGACGGTTACGACCAGCGCCACCCCGGCGGCCGACAGGATTTGCAGCCGGATCTCGCTTACGGCCTCGTCTATGGCGCGGCCGTCCGCGGAGACCATGGCGGCGCCCAGGACGCGCTTGAAGTCGCGGATCGGCAGGGCGACGCTCAGCACCAGGCCCCTTGCGCCGAGCGAGCGGACGACCTGTTCCGTGTCCCCGCGCAGCGCCCCTTCGACCTCGCGGTAGTCGGAAGCCTTCTGTTCCGCGTTTTCCCGGTAGGGTTCGATGGTCTCGACTTCGCGGAAAGCCAGGTCGAAAAGCCCGAGCAGCCAGCGCAGGGCCGCCTGGAACATGTCCGATCCGCCCGCCGGGGGCAGGGGTTCGCTTTCCACCGCCGGGCCGAAGCCGGCAAACCGCCGGCTGTCCAGCCGGATCGTCCCGTCCGGTCCGAACACCCGCACCCGCATCTGCACCCGGAGGCTGGATTCTTCGATGAGCCGCCTCAGCAGGGGTTCGGCGCTCTTCGCATCGAGGGCCGGTTCGCCGTCGGCCAGAAGTTCGATGGAGGCGTGGCCGAGAGCCACTGCAATGGTCCGGCCCTTGGCCTCCACCAGCCGCAGCTCGGTCTCGATCAGTTCGCGCTTGTAGCCGCCGAGATAGAGCAGGCTTGCAGCCAGGATGACGAGCGCCAGCAGGTTCACCGCCAGAAGGCGGCGCATCAGCGGCGAGCGGTACCACCGCCGCGCGCCGCGCCGCACCGCCGGACGGCTGCTTCGCCGGGCCATCGCCCGGCTATGACGGGCGGTAGCGGTATCCGCCGCCGTAGAGGGTCTCGATGGACGAGAAATCCGGGTCCACAGCACGGAATTTGCGCCGCATCCGCTTGATATGGCTGTCGATGACCCGGTCGTTGGCCATGGCGTCGGCGCCATAGGCGGCGGTCATCAACTGGTCCCGCGTCTTCACGTAGCCTTCCCGGTAGGCCAGCGACTGCAGGATCAGCAGTTCGGTGACCGTGAGCTTTACCGGCTCGCCTTTCCAGGTGCAGAGATAGCGGTCCTGGTCCACGGCGAGATCGCCGCGCGCCAGCACATCCCGGACCCCGCCGTCGCGCTCCAGTTCCTTGCGGCGGAGCAGGGCGCGGATGCGGGCGATCAGCAGGCGTTGCGAGAACGGCTTCTTGATGTAGTCGTCGGCCCCCATGTTCAGCCCGAGCTCCTCGTCGCGCTCCTCGACCTTGGTGGTGAGGAAGATCACCGGGAGCACGGACTTGGCGCGCAGGCGCTGGAGCAGCTCCATGCCGTCCATGCGGGGCATCTTGATGTCGAGAACCGCGAGATCGACGCCGTTGTTCCGCAAGGCCTGCCAGGCCTGTTCGCCGTCCACATAGCTCCGGACGTCGAAGCCCTCGGCTTCCAGGGCCATCGTGACGGAGGTGAGGATATTCCGGTCGTCGTCAACGAGGGCGATCGTGTGTTTCATGGACTCCGGACCCTCCCGCGAACATGCGTCTTCCGAAGTATAAAGCTTCCGCTCGCAATATGGCGGAATTCCGGCGAATGGCGCATGAATTCCTCGTAATATCGTTATCGGCGCGTCATGACGGCGCATTGCATGGCGCGGGCCGCTTGCATAGAAGGCGAGCGAACCGTTCCGGCGCTCCGAACCCGCGACTCGAGGCCTTTATTGTCCTCAGACAAACGCCTGGCCGCAATCGGCATCACCGACCCCGGCACGCTGCACTGGAACCCCGGCCGCGAGTCCCTGGTCGAGTCGGCGGTGCGCGGCCGGGAGGGCCTGCTGGCGGCCGGCGGCGCGCTGGTCTGCGGGACGGGCGCGTTCACCGGCCGGTCGCCGGACGACAAGTTCTTCGTCCGCGACGCGGCCACGGACGGGGGCATCGACTGGGGCGACGTCAACCGGGAGATGGCGCCGGAGAGTTTCGCGACGCTCCGCCGCCGGATGCTGGACCATCTGCAGGGCCGCGAGCTTTTCGTGCAGGACTGCGATGCGGGGGCGGATCCCGCCCACCGGCTTGCCGTGCGCGTGGTGACGGAGCGGGCCTGGCACAGCCTGTTCGCCCGCAACATCTTCCTGCGGCCTTCCGGGCCGTCCGGCGGCGATCCGGAATGGACGATCCTCCATGCGCCGGGCTTCCAGGCAGACCCCGAAACCGACGGCTGCCGGTCCTCGACGGTCATCGCCATCGGCTTCTCGGAGAAGCTGATCCTGATCGGGGGGACCTACTATGCCGGCGAAATCAAGAAGTCCGTCTTCACGCTGCTGAACTACCTGCTTCCCGCGGGCGGCGTCATGCCGATGCACTGCTCGGCCAATATCGGGCCCGAGGGCTCCGCGGTCTTTTTCGGCCTCTCGGGCACCGGCAAGACAACGCTGTCCGCCGACCCCGGCCGCCAGTTGATCGGCGATGACGAGCATGGCTGGTCGGACGGCGGCATCTTCAATTTCGAGGGCGGCTGCTACGCCAAGGTCATCGATCTCGACCGGGATGCCGAGCCGGAGATCCATGCCGCGAGCCACCGTTTCGGGACGGTGCTGGAGAATGTCGCCATCGACCCCGACACCCGGCTGCTGGACCTCGCCGACCGGCGGGTGACGGAAAACACCCGGTCCTGCTATCCGCTGGAGTTCATCCCCAATGCCTGCCGGGACGGGCTCGGGCCGCCGCCGAGGAACATCGTCATGCTGACGGCGGATGCCTTCGGCGTCCTGCCGCCGATCTCCCGGCTGACGACCGAGCAGGCGATGTATCATTTCCTCTCCGGCTACACCGCCAAGGTCGCCGGCACGGAGCGCGGCCTCGGCAGCAAGCCGGTCGCGACCTTCTCGACCTGTTTCGGCGCTCCGTTCATGGCCCGGAAACCGTCCGTCTATGCCGGCCTGCTCGGGAAGCGGGTCGCCGAGCGCAGGGTCAATTGCTGGCTGGTGAACACCGGCTGGAACGGCAGGGGCGAGCGGATGTCCATTGCGCACACCCGCGCCATGGTCAATGCCGCCCTGGGCGGCGCGCTGGACGGGGTGGAGACCGCCCGGCATCCGGTGTTCGGCCTGCACTGGCCGACCGCCTGCCCCGATGTGCCGCCCGAAGCCCTCGACCCGCGCACGAGCTGGCAGGACAGGGACGCATACGATGCGCGCGCCGCCGCGCTCGCGCGGGACTTCGAAAGCAACTTCAGGCGCTTCGAGCCGGATGTTTCCGACAAGGTCAGGGAAGCCGCCATCCGCACTCCCGGCTGATTCCGGCAGGACAGGCGCCCGCGGATGCGCTAGCGTGGCCGCGCCATGACGAAACAGCTTACCCTGGTCGTGAAGCGCGACTGCCCGACCTGCACCCTGCTGGAGCCGGTCTATGCCGCGCTCGCGGCCTCCGGCATCGCGCTCGATGTCTGGAGCCAGGACGACCCCGCCTTCCCGGAAAGCGTGCCGGGCGCGCTCGACGAGGGGCTGGAGCGGTCCTTCCGGCTCGGCGTCGAGATCGTGCCGACCCTGATCCGGCGCGAGAATGGCGAGGAGGTCGAGCGCACCTGGGGCTGGGACCGCGCCGAGTGGGAGCGCGTGGCCGGCCTCGAAGGCCTGGGCGCCGGCCTGCCGCCCTTCCGGCCGGGCTGCGGGGCGAAGAATGTCGAGCCGGGCATGCCGGAGGCGCTGGCGGCGCGTTTCGGCTCGGCGCGGCTCAAGTCGCGAAGGGTCCCTCTCGCGCCGCTGGAGGACGAGATCGAGGCGGCTTACGACCGCGGCTGGTCGGACGGCCTGCCCGTCGTGCCGCCGACCGAGGCGCGCGTGCTCGCCATGCTGGACGGCACGACGCGCGACCCGGGCGAGGTGCTGGGCCTCGCGCCGCCCAACCTCCAGCCCTGCACGGTGGAGAAGGTGGCGGTCAACGCCGTGATGGCCGGCTGCAAGCCCGAATACATGCCCGTCGTGCTGGCGGCCGTCGAGGCGGCGCTGGACGATGCCTTCTGCATGCACGGCGTGCTCGCGACGACCTATTACATCGGCCCCATCGTCATCGTGAACGGCCCGGTGCGCCGCGCCGTCGGCATGAACGCGAGGGGCAATGTGCTCGGACAGGGCAACCGCGCCAACGCCACCATCGGGCGCGCGCTCCAGCTCGTCGTGCGCAATGTCGGCGGCGGCAAGCCGCAGGGCGTGGACCGGGCCGCGCTCGGCAATCCCGGCAAATACACCTTCTGCTTCCCCGAGGACGAGGAGGGCTCCGCCTGGCCGCCGCTGTCCGAGAGCCGGGGCGCGGGCAAGGGGGCCTCGGCGGTCACGCTCTTCGCCGGCTACGGTGTCATGGGCGTGGTGGACCAGGATTCGCGCACGCCGGACGCCCTGGTGGAAACCTTCGCCGATGTGTTCCGCGGCCTCGAGAACCGGAACCGGCGCAATATCGACGCGGTGGTCGTCGTGTCGCCCGAGCATGACCGCGTGTTCCGGGACGGCGGCTGGTCGCGCGAGGACCTTGAGGCCGCGCTCCGCACAGCACTCGACGAACCCGGCCACGAGACGCCCAAGCTGCGCGAGGGCGGCCTGCTGATCGTCCGCGCCGGCGGCGGGGCGGGCATGTTCTCCGCCATTCTGCCCGGCTGGGCCGCCACCGGCCCGGTCGGCAGCATTCCCGTAACGAAGGAGGTTGGAACATGAGGAACACACCGGTGCTGGTCGATCCGACCGGCGAAGTCGAGCCGGCGCGGCGCGAGCCGCTGGCCCGGCCGGACTCGCTGGACGGCAGGACCGTGGCCCTGCTCGATATTTCCAAGGCGCGCGGCGACGTCTTCCTGGACCGCCTGCATATGCGCCTGGGTGAGCGGGGCGTCGAAGTGAAGCGCTACATGAAGCCGACCTTCGCCCGCACGGCGCCCGTAGCCGTCAAGCAGCAGATCGCGTCGGAGGCTGCCCTCGTCGTCGAAGGGCTGGCTGACTGAGGCTCCTGCACATCGTGCTGTACGCATGATATCGCAGACTTGGAAGCACGCGGCGTCCCCGGCGTGGGCGTGGCGACCACGGAGTTCGTGGAGGCGTGGCAGGCGCAGTCCGCCGCGCTCGGCTACGAGCCGCCGATGATCTTCGTGCCCCATCCGATCCAGGACCGCACCGACGCCGAAATCCAGGCGCTGGCGGATGCCGCCGTCGAGGAAATCGTAGGCCGCCTCACCGCCTGAGGCCCGGTGGTCCGGCGGGGCGCCCGCTGGCCCGGCCATGCCGCGCTCCGTGCGCTGCCTGCCCACGCGAAGGCGGGGGTCACCCCGGGCCTCCGAGCTTGGGTCCATACACGGCTTGCAATGACGCCGCAGCCGGCGGAGAGCAAGCTGAACCGCCGGGGCCTGCCCCGGACCGCCGCCGACGCGCCGTCCGGGGCGACGGTTGGGGGATGCGAGACAATGCCGCCGGACGGAAACATGCGTATCCGGTGGACAGGTGGCGATGCGGAGATTTGTTCTGAAAAAATCGGGTAATAATCCTTTCTTAGGGATTGCATTTTCAGAAATTGTGATATGATGGGTCCAAGGGAAGAGGCATCCGGAGCCGCTTCCCGCCCGTGCCGGTCCGGTGCGGAACGACCCCGATTCAGCCAACAGGCGAAGTGCGTCCTGCGCTTGCCTCGCGTGCGCGCAATCAGGCGCGCGAACCGCGCCGCCGCGATACGCGCGCCCAGCCGCGCACAGGCGCGCGCGGGATACGCGCGAATTGGGGTCCCGCCGTTCCGGGCAGCCGGGCGGCGGCGTGAATGGAACGAAGACGGATTCGAGAGGAGAGACCGATGCCGAAGATGCAGAACCCGGGAAGCAGGATGGAATACCTGGAACCTTTCCCCAAACCGGGTCATGCCCGAAGCCGCTAAGGGGCATGCGCTATGTGCATGCAGAACATGACATCCCATGACATATCGCGCGGCGTCCCGCAGCTCCGCATGACAAAACATGACATCCCATGACATGCAGGGGGTCCCCGCGTCGCTCTTGTCGGAACCCGGTAGCCGGGCCGGGCGGCTGTCGGCGTGCGGCAAGTGGGCATGCGGGGCCGTCCGGGGTAAAGTCGGCCGGTGCGGCACGGATGCGGGGGGTCCTGCGTGACGGAACGACTGCCTTTCGACGGCCTCAGGGTCATCGACTTCACGCATGTCATCGCGGGGCCGCTGGCGACCTTCCAGCTGGCGATGCTGGGCGCGGATGTCGTGAAGGTCGAGCCGCCGGGGCGCGGCGACCAGCTGCGGCGCATGGGCGGCGAGCCGGACCGCGCCGGGGACGGCCTCGGCACTGCCTTCCTCGCCATCAACGCCGGCAAGCGCTCGCTGGCGCTGGACCTGAAGCGGCCGGAGGGGCGCGATGCGGCGCTGCGCCTTGTTGCCGGGGCAGACGTGGTGGCGGAGAACTTCCGCCCCGGCGTGATGGAGCGGCTCGGCCTCGGGGCGGATGCGGTGCGGGAGCTGAACCCCCGCGCGGTCTATTGCTCGCTCTCCGGATACGGACGCCATCCCGACTGGGCCTGGCGGCCGGCTTACGACCATATCGTGCAGGGCGTGGCGGGCGCGATGTGGACCCAGGGCGGCGAGGGCGACCCGCCGATCAAGATCGGCTTCCCGATGGCCGACACGGCGGCCGGCTATGCCGCTTTCACGGCGGTCTGCGTCGCGCTGATCGAGCGGAATGCAACGGGCCGGGGCCGGCATGTCGATGTGTCGATGACCGCGGCGACGCTCGCCATGATGGCGACGCCGGTCCACGGTTTCCTCGGGACAGGGACCCTGCCGGCGCGGATCGGCAATACGGCCTTTTCCGGCTCGCCGGCGTCAGGCACCTACGAGACGGCCGATGCGGCGCTGGTGCTGACCGCAAACACCGGAGCGCAGTTCCGGGGCCTCTGCGCCACGCTCGGGCTGGAAGGGTTGGAGGGGGCCTCCGATCCCGTCGCGTGGCGGGACCCGGCGGTGGACCTCTCCCATGTGCGGAGCGCCATTGCGGACTGCCTCAGGCGGGAGGACGCCGCGCATTGGGAGCGGGTGCTGAACGAGGCGGGCGTGCCCACGGGCAAGGTGCGCACCGTGCCGGAGGCGCTGGCGGAGGCCTGCATCGCCGAGCGGGGCTTCGTTTCGGCGGTGCCGGACCCAGGGCGGCCGGGCGAGGAATTCAGGCTGCACGGCACGCCCTATGCCTTCGACGGCGAAACGCCTGCGCCTTCGGCGCCGGCGCCGCATCTGGGAGAGCACTCGCGCGCCCTGCTCGCGGAGGCGGGACTCGCGGGGAACGAGATCGACGCCCTGCTGGAGGCGGGTGTCGTGGAGGAGAGGCGGGCATGACGCTCAGAAAACCGCTCGACCACCCGAGCGTCTGGCGGCGCGAGGACATGGAAAGGCGCGACGACTGGATAAGGACCTTCTCTGACGCGGAGCTGGAGGAGATCCGCGCCGCGCTGCCCCGGCGTTTCGGCGCGCCCGGTTTCGGCAGGGCGGACTTTCCCCTGCCGGTGCTCGGGCCCCGCCTGAAGGACATGGTGGACGAACTGGAGAACGGGCGCGGCTTCGTGATGATGCGCGGCCTCGACCGGCTGGAACTCGACCCTGCGGGGTTGCGGGATGTCTATTGGGGCCTCGCCCAGCATATGGGGCGGACGATCTCCCAGAACTCGACCGGGGCGCTGATCGGCGAGGTGTTCGACCGTGGCCTCGACTACGCCGACAACAATGTGCGCGGCCACACGACCAATGCCGAAATCGGCCCGCACTGCGACACGGCGGACATTGTCGGCCTGCTTTGCGTGCATCCGGCGGAGGAGGGCGGCGAAAGCCTGATCGCGTCTTCGGGCGCGATCTACAACGAGATTCTCGCGACCGCGCCGCATCTGGTGGACGCGCTGGCGGCGGGCTTCCGCATCGACCTTGCGGGCAAGGGACCGACCGGAGCCGCCGACGAGGTGACGCGGTCCCGCATCCCGGTGTTCTCCTGGTATGAGGGGCGGCTTTCCTGCCGGTTCAACCGCAAGCAGATCGAGGACGGGCAGCGCAAGCTCGGGCGCAGCCTGACGGAAGAGGAGCAGGAGGCGGTGGAAACGGTGGAGCGCCTCGCGCTCGACCCGCGCTTCCGCCTCGACATGGACTTCCGGCCGGGCGACATCCAGTGGCTCAACAACCACGCCATCCTGCACGGCCGGGCCGGATACCGGGACGCCAACGACCCGGAACGCCGCCGCCTGCTGCTCAGGCTCTGGATGAACATTCCGGACGGGCGGCCGCTGGCGCCGGCTTTCGCGGACCGGCTGAACACCGGGCCGCGCGGCGGCGTCTATGCAAGGGAAGCGAGGGCGTAGGGCGATGGCTGCAGCGATATTCCGTCCGACCGCCCAATTCGTCACCCCGGCCTCCGAGCCGGGGTCCAGACTGCTCGGGCCCGGGCGGGCGGCTCCACTGGGTCCCGGCTCGGGGGCCGGGACGACAGGTAGGGATACGGCAGCGGAGCGTCTGTTCCGGCAAGCCTGCGGTTATCGCCCGCTATGACCGGGTATCGCATCAGGACACCGATCTGCGAACGGCTCGGGATCGAGCATCCCGTGTTCCAGGCGGGCATGGGCTGGGTCGCGCGCGCGGACCTCGCCGCCGCCGTCTCGGAGGCGGGCGGGCTCGGCGTCGTGGGCGCGGGCTCGACCATGGACGGGGAGCAGTTGCGCGCCGAAATCCGCCGGGTGCGGGAACTGACCGACAGGCCCTTCGGCGTCGATATCCTGTTCGCGACCGTGCGCGCCGAAGGCGAACGGGTAGCCCGCTATACCGACACGGTGCAGGGCATGGTCGAGACCGTGCTGGAGGAGCGGGTGCCGGTGCTGGTCTCCGGCCTCGGCAGCCCGGCGGCGGTCGTGCCGGCAGCGCATGAACGCGGCATCTATGTCATGTCGGTGGTGGGTGCGGTACGCCATGCCGAGAAGGCGGTCGCGGACGGCGTGGACGCCGTGATCGCGTCGGGCATGGACGGCGGCGGCCATGTCGGGCGCATCGGCACGGCGGCGCTGGTGCCCGCCGTGGTGGACGCGGTGGACGTGCCGGTGCTCGCCGGCGGCGGGCTTGCCGACGGGCGCGGCCTCGCAGCGGCGCTCGCCTTCGGCGCCCAGGGCGTGTGGATGGGCACCCGCTTCATCGCCACGGCCGAGAGCCGCAGCCACGACAACTACAAGCACCGGATCGCGGAAACGGACGTGGCCGGAACGGTGGTGACGCGCGCCCACAGCGGCAAGCCCTGCCGGCTGATCGACAACGGCTTCACGCGCGGCTGGGCCGGCCGGGAGGCGGAGATCAAGCCCTTCCCGCTGCAGGCGATGGAGGTCGGCCACCCGGCGTCCGAACGCGGGCGGATCGAAGGCGATGTCGAGGCGGGCGTGCTGCCGGCCGGCCAGAGCTGCGGCATGATCGGCGACGTCGTCCCGGCGGGCGAAGTCGTGCGGCGGGTCGTCGAGGAGGCGGTCGCGGCGATGGAGAGGATACGGTCTTTCGGAGGGTGATTGAGACCATGCGTATGAAGGACAGATGCGGGATCGTGACCGCGGCGGGCTCCGGCATGGGGCGTGCAGGCGCTATCCGGTTCGCAGAAGAGGGAGCGGCGGTCGCCGTCGTCGATATCGACGCCGATGCCGTGGCGGCGGTCGCGGCGGAGATCGAGGCGGCCGGCGGGCGCGCGGTCGGGATACCGGCGGACCTCACGCAGGACGAGGACAGCCGGCGGATCGTGCGCGAGGCGGCGGCCGCGCTCGGCGGCATCGACTTCGTGTGGAACCATGTCGGCCATCCGGGCCCGGCTTCGGTCGAAGGCATCGAGATGAAGGATTTCGACACGGCCGTGACGCTCAACATGCGCACGGTGCTGATTACGACCGATGCGGCGATCCCGGAAATCCGGGCGCGGGGCGGCGGCTCGCTGCTCTACACCGCCTCGACTTCGGGCCTGCAGGGCTCCCAGTTCAGCCCGGTCTATTCGGCGGTGAAGCATGGCGTGGTCGGCTTCGTGAAGGCGCTCGGCAAGCGGCTCGCGAAGGAGAACATCCGCGTGAACGCCATCTGTCCGGGTCCCATCGACACGCCGATGCTCAGGGTCTTCGTGTCGCGGCCCGACCAGCAGTCGACGCACGGCCTCGACAAGGAGGAACTGATCGCGAGGCATGGCGGCGCGCTGCCCATCGGCCGGCCCGGCAGGCCGGAGGAGATCGCCAATGCGGCGCTCTTCCTCTTGTCCGACGAAGCCTCCTTCGTCACGGCCACGACGCTCGCGGTGGACGGCGGCTCGACCGCGTGACGGCCTCGATGCATGTAGTTGTCGCGACAGGAGGATTGCGTTCAAAAATGCGCGCGCTTAAGATCGGTGAACATCGGCGCCGTCTCCTGCGATAGCGCACCGGGTCAGATGAACGGCCGGCAGTTCATTTCCAGGGTGCGCAAATGGGCGAGGGGTCGGGGACTGGAAGTACGCTTCGTGGCGTCGGAAGGACCCGGATCTCATGGTACGCTCTATGTCGGTGCGCGCAGAACGACGGTCAAGGACCGAAGGAAGGACATTGGCAAGGGATTGCTCAACAAGATGCTTACTGATCTTGCCATTGACAGAAATGACTTCGACGGAGGCTGAGGGATTAGCACGCCCCGGCCAGGGAGCACCGCGCCCATGCCCGACACCTTCAGCTATCCGGCAGAAATCGAACGCGACGAGGACGGCCGGTATGTCGTCACCTTCCCGGATTTCGGCTGGGGCGCAACGGACGGCGCTACCCTGGAGGAGGCGCGGGTGGAAGCCGGAGACCTGCTGCGGGAACTGATCGCAGCCACGATGCGGGAAGGCGCCGACCTGCCCGGGCCGTCACATGCCGGCAAGCGGCAACTGCTGGTCGCCCCGCCGGTCCCGATCGCTCTGAAGGCGGCGCTATACGAGGCGTTTCGCAAGGCCGGCGTGTCGCAGCGCCGGTTCGCCCGCGACCTCGATATCGCCGAGAGCGAAGTGCGGCGCATGCTGAATCCCGACCACGCCACCAAGGTGGCGACCATAGACCGTGCCTTGCTTCAACTGGGCAAGCGCGTGACCGTGACCGTCGGCGAAGCAGCCTGACCCGCTCCGCGGAGTCCCGAACGCCGCCTTCCGGCCATCCCGTGGCATTGGCGCTCGCCGGGTGCCTGGCGCTGGCGGTCGCCATCGGGATCGGGCGGTTCGTCTATACGCCGATCCTGCCGTTCATGACGGCCGGGCTCGGGCTCGGCAAACCGGAAGCCGGGCTGATCGCCTCGGCCAACTTCCTGGGCTACCTGCTGGGCGCGCTGGCGGCGGCGTGGCGGCCGGTGCCGGGCGATGCGCGGTTCTGGCTGGTCGGCGCGCTTGCGGCGAGCGCCGCGACGACCGGCGCCATGGGGCTGACGGAGGAACTCGGCGCGTTCCTCGCGCTGCGATTCGCGAACGGCGCCCTCGCGGCGCTGGTGATGGTGCTGGCCTCCTCGCTGACCATGGACCGGCTGGCCGCCGCCGGGCGGGCGGTCTGGGCGGCGGGCATCTATGCGGGCGTCGGCGTCGGCATCGCGGTTTCGTCGCTGGCGGTTCCGCTCGCAGCCCTTGGCGACGGCGATTCGCAAGGGCCCTGGCTCGTCTGCGGCGCGCTCGCGCTCGCGCTGTCGGTCCCCGTCTGGATCCTGCTGCGAAGAGGGCGGGAAGCGACACCCGACGGGTCCGCCGGCCCCGCCGCAGCCGGCGCGAGGGCGACCGGCTTCACGCGCTTCGCGGTCGCCTACGGGCTGTTCGGCTTCGGCTATGTCATCACCGCCACCTTCATCTCCGACATGGTGCGCGCCGACCCGGTGCTGCAGCCGGCGGAAAACCTGGTCTGGTTCTTCGTCGGCCTGGCGGCGGCGCCTTCGGTCGCGTTCTGGGGCTGGGCCGGGCAGCGCTGGGGCAATGAGCGCGCCTTCGCGGCCGCCTGCCTGGTCGAGGCCTTCGGCGTGCTGCTGAGCGTGCTGGGCGGCGGCATCTGGATGGTGCTGACGGCCGCCGCCCTCCTCGGCGGCACCTTCATGGGCCTGACGGCGCTCGGGCTCGTCAATGCCCGGCGCCTCTCCATCGGCGACCCGCGCCGCAATCTGGCGCTGATAACGGCGGCCTTCGGCCTCGGCCAGATGATCGGGCCGGCGCTTGCGGGCCTCCTGCACGACTGGACGGGCAGCTACCTGGAGCCGTCGCTCATGGCCGCCGCCGTGCTCGCCGCAGCTGCCATGCTGGCAGCGCGGTGAGTGCGGAAGCTCAGGCGAGATATTGTCCGCCGTTTATGTGGACGGTCTGGCCGGTGATGCGCCGCGCGGCGGCGGAGGCGAGGAAGACCGCCAGTTCCGCCACGTCTTCGGGCAGAGTCAGTCCTTTCAGCGGAATGAGGTCGGCCGCTTCGGCAATCTCGTCTTCGGTCATCCCGTAGCGCGGCTGCGCGGTGTCCGCCAGGCCCGGCGCGATGGCGTTGACGCGGATCCCGTGGGGCGCGAGTTCCAGCGCGGTCGCGCGCGTCAAGCCGATGAGGCCGGCCTTCGAAGCGGCGTAATGCGCCCCGCGCGGAGACGAGGTGAACGCCGACCGCGACGAGATGTTCACGATGGCCCCCTCCCGGCCGGCGGCGGCCATGCGCCGCGCCGCGGCCGACGAACAGAGGAACGGCCCCTTCAGGTTCACCCCGAGAAGCCGGTCCCAGTCAGCGACCGTCATGTCGAGGAAGGCCACGCGCGGGAAGATCGCGGCATTGTTCACGAGAATATCGACGCCGCCGAGACCGTCGGCTGCCGCCATGAGGCGCTCGACCTCCTCCGGCTGCGAAATGTCGGCCTGCACGGCAACCGCTTCCGCGCCGGCCGCCTGCACCGATGCAGCGACCCCGGCAGCGGCTCCCGCGTCATCCAGATAGTTGACGACGACGGAGGCGCCGGCCTTTGCAGCGGCCAGAGCGGTGGCTGCCCCGATGCCCTGTTGCGCACCGGTGACGACGGCA
This sequence comes from Alphaproteobacteria bacterium, assembly GCA_022827685.1. GTDB lineage: Bacteria > Pseudomonadota > Alphaproteobacteria > Bin95 > Bin95 > Bin95. The sequence goes on along the minus strand of JAJEIH010000158.1, from coordinate 8,429 downwards.
ACCCGTCCTGCAAGAACGCTCATCTGTCCCTCTTCCCAAAGTCGTTTCGCGAAGAGGGTAGCAAATCGCTACGTTGTACGAGCGGCCGGCCGCGCAGGCCGGCGGCGTCGGACGGGAGGCTTCGACCATGAAAGTGACGGTGGCGGCGGTCCAGATGTCGTGCTCGGACCGGGTGGAGGAGAATATCGGGAAGGCGGACGGCCTCGTGCGGCAGGCCGCAGCGGCCGGGGCGAACATCGTGCTGCTGCAGGAGATGTTCTCCACCCGGTTCTTCGGCATGCTGGACTGGAATTCGGACTATTTCTCCCTGGCGTCCACCGCCGGGGAAAGCGTTGCGGTCCGCCACATGGCCGCGCTGGCGGCGGAACTCGGGATCGTCCTTCCGGTCAGCTTCTTCGAGCGCGCGAACCAGTCCTACTTCAACAGCGTCATCCTGATCGACTCCGGCGGGACGCAGCGCGGACTCTACCGCAAGTCCCACATGCCGCTCGGCCCGCCCCGGTGCTTCGAGAAATACTTCACGACGCCCGGCAATACCGGATTCCAGGCCTGGGACACCGAATTCGGCAGGATCGGGGTCGGGATCTGCTGGGACCAGTGGTTTCCGGAATCCGCAAGATGCTTGGCGCTGCAGGGCGCGGAGCTCCTGTTCTATCCGACGGCGATCGGGACCGGATGCCATGACCACTGGCAGGTCGTCATGCAGGGCCATGCGGGTGCGAACATGACCCCGCTGGTGGCGTCGAACCGGGTCGGGCCGGAAAGCGGGCCGTTCGGCACCACGGACTTCTGGGGAGGCTCGTTCATCGCCGATGAAAAGGGCGCGATTGCCGTGAAGGCGAGCGCCGACCGGGACGAGTTCATCGCCGCCACGTTCGATCTCGCCGCTATCCGCCGGCAGCGGGCCGACTGGGGCCTGTTCCGGGACCGGCGTCCGGACCTGTATCGACCGCTGCTGACCGTGGATGGCGGCGCGGGCGGCGTCTAGAGGGTGCGGGCCGGGGAAGAATCTGCTACTTTCGGAAGGCCCACAGGAGGTTTTGAAATGGCCGTAAGAGTGCTTTTCGAAATGAAGGCGAAACCCGGTACCGGGGCCGATGTCGTATCGCACTTCCGGTCCATCCTGCCGGAAACCCGTTCCCAGGAGGGCTGCATAAGCGTCGAGGTGCTCCAGAACGGGGACGACGCCGACAATCTGATACTGTCGGCTGCCTGGGAAACGCGCGGGCACTATGAGAAATACCTGGCCTGGCGGCGGGAGCGGGGCGACAGCGACCGGCTCTTCGAGGCCCTCACCGAGCGTCCGGGGATCCGCTTTTTCAACCTGACCGACGCCTGAACGGTGACGGACGCAGGAGTCGTACCTACCGCGCGTCCCGCCACACGACCGGCCAGAGGTCGCTGTCCAGCGGGCCGCCCGACGGAATGTCCGGGTCCCTGAGCATCGGCTGGATGCCCGGACGCGGATAATAGACGACGTCATCGCCCGCCCAGCGGGTGACATAGGCGCGCCGCCGCCGGTCCGCGGTCGCGTTGCCGGGCGCACCGTGCACCGTCAGCCCGTGATGCACCGTGCAGTCGCCCGGCTCCAGTTCGGGCTGGACGAATTCCAGATCGCCGCGCATCTCCTCGATATCGGGGACCGGCGGCAGGTCCTCCTTGTAGCGGCCCTCGCCCAGGAACGCCTCGGCCTTGTAGCGCGCGCCCCATTTGTGAGAGCCCCGGACATACTCGACGGCCCCGGAGGCTGCATCCACCGGGTCGAGCGCCAGCCAGAGCGTGCAGACCTGGTCGCCGTTAATGGGCCAGTAGGGCAGGTCATGGTGCCAGCGGGTCCTCTCCCGCGTTCCCGGCTCCTTGATGAGGAACTGGTCGAACACGATGTTGACCTTGCCGGCCTCCATGATGCGGGCCGCCACCCGGGCGGCCGGCGAGTTGAAGACGATGTCCCGGAAGTCCTCGTTGCGGGGCCAGAGGAAGGTGTTGTTGAAGAAGCGCCCGGGGTCGCCCTCCTTCGCCAGCTCCTGCTTCATCTCGCCGGGCGTGCTCATGTCCGCCTCGGCGAGGTTGCGCACGCGTTCGACCCAGTCCCTGTCGAACAGGCCCTTGAGCAGGACGACACCGTCTTCCCGGAAGGTGCGGATTTCCTCGTCGGTGATCTCGCGCAGGGGTTCGCGGTTCATGTCGATTCCCTCCTCCGGGCAAGGGGCCGGTAGCCGTCAGTTATAGCCCGTCTCCTCCAGGTCGAGCAGCGGGTAGCCGCTGAAGACCGAGGGCTGGACGGTCAGGCCGGAGCAGGCGACGAACTCCGGGCCGAGGTCCTGCCAGCCGGTGCAGCCCATGAGGCCGAGCGCGGTCACCACCTCGTCCTCCAGCAGCTCCAGCATGGTGACGACGCCCGCGTCGCCGTTCGCGGCGAGAGCGGCCGCCGACAGCCGACCGATGCCGACCGCATTCGCGCCGAGCGCCAGCGCCTTCACGACATCCGTGCCGCGCAAAATGCCGCCGTCCACCCAGACCTCGGCCTTGCCTGCGGCCGCCTCGACCGCCTCCGGGAGCACGTCCAGCGCGCCCCGCCCTGCATCGAGTTGCCGGCCGCCATGGTTCGAGACATAGACGACATCCACCCCGTGCTCGACGCAGAGCGCGGCGTCCTCGCCCGTGCCGATGCCCTTGATGATGAGCGGGATGTCGTGGCGGTCCTTGAAGCGTTTGACATTGTCCCAGTTGAAGGCGCCCTGGAACTCCATATTGCGGTTGTCGATGCGCCAGGGCTTGACGAATCGTTTGGCAATGTCGCGCTCGCGCCGGCTGTAATGGGCGGTATCGACGGTGATGCAGAAGGCGGTGTAGCCGGCGGCGATGGCGCGCCGGGCGATGTCGTCCACCCACTCGTCATCGCCCCGCACATAGAGCTGGAAGACCTTGGGGTTGGGCGCGGCGGCGGCCGTCTCTTCGAGGCCCGGTTCGGAGACGGAACTCTGGATATTCATCGTGCCGAAGGCGTGGGCCGCCCGCGCCGCCGCCGCGCCGCCGTCGGGATCGAAGCTCTGGAGCGAGCCGATGGGCGCCAGTAGCACCGGCAGGCGCAGCTCCTGGCCGAGCACGCTCCTGCGCGCCGAGACGCGGGAGACATCGCGGAGCACGCGGTGTTTCAGGGCCAGACGGTCGAGCGCGGCGCGATTGCGCCTGAGCGTTGCCTCGCTCTCGCTGCCGCCCGCCAGATAGTCCCAGTAGTTCCGGTTCAGATTGCTGTGCGCGCGGTGGACGATCTCGTGGAGGCAGAGGAACTCGCCCTCGGTCTGGCTAACCATGAATCCTGCTCTCAAAAAGGGACGGGCGAGCATCCATCATTCGCCTGACCGGTCAAGCCGGGGCGGCGGGCCCTGCCGGGCGGCTGTTGGCCTTGCGCCGGCTCGGCTATTCTCCCCCGGCCGGACCCGGAACGAGAGGATATCCGAGGCATGAGGATGACCGCCGCCGTGCTGATGCAATGCGGAGCGCCGCGCCCGTTCGCCCACAGCAGGCCCGTGGAGATCATGGAGGTCGAGCTGGAGCCGCCGGGGCCGGGCGAAGTGCTGGTGAAGATCGGCGGAGCGGGCCTCTGCCACTCCGACCTCTCGCTTTTGAACGGCGACCGCCCCCGGCCGGTGCCGATGGTGCTGGGCCATGAAGGCTCCGGCATCTGCGTGGAGACGGGGCCGGGCGTCCACGACATCAAGCCGGACGACCATATCGTCTTCCAGTTCGGTTCCGCCTGCGGGCGCTGCCGGCGCTGCCTGGAAGGGCGCCCGCAGGTCTGCGAGACCGCGGCGCGCACCAAGGGGCAGGGCCAGCTCATGTCCGGCGAACGCCGCCTGAAGCTGAACGGCGAGTATATCGCCCACCACACCGGCATCTCCTGCATGGCGGAATATGCGGTCGTGGACCGGGGCACCTGCGTCGTCGTGGACAAGTCCATCGACATCGAGGAAGCCGCGATCTTCGGTTGCGCCGTGATGACGGGCGCGGGTGCGGTCATCAACACGGCGCGGGTGCGCGCCGGCGACAGCGTGGCGATCGTCGGGCTGGGCGGCGTCGGGTTGAACGGCCTGCTGGGCGCCAAGCTCGCCGGCGCCGGGCAGATCATCGCCGTCGACCTGGAGGACTCGAAGCTCGGCCTCGCGCGGCAACTGGGCGCGACCCACACGGTCAATGCCCGCGACGCCGACCATATCGAGCAGATCCGCGACATCTCGAACGGCGGCGTCGATTTCGCCGTCGAGCTCGCCGGGACGATCAAGGCGATGGAGACGGCCTGGAAGAGCACGCGCTACGGCGGGGCCGTGGTCACGGCCGGCCTCTCGCCCGCGGCGGCCGATTTCAGCTTCAACCACGGCGAACTGGTGGCCCAGGAGAAGTCAATCCTCGGCTCCTATATGGGGAGCTGCGTGCCGGTTCGGGACATCCCGCGTTTCATCGACCTCTACATGCAGGGCCGGATGCCGGTGGACCGGCTGATCGACCGCAAGATCGGCTTCGAGGAGATCAACGCCGGTTTCGACAAGCTGCAGGACGTCGCGGCGGTGCGGCAGATCCTCGCTCCGCACAGCGCATGACCGGAAGCCGGCGGGCGGCCTGAGGCGCCGCGGCGCGGCCGGTGCCGCCGGCATGAATGCTGCGCTATTGACTGCGTCATTTTGACGCGATTTCATAAGGCCGCCGCAAATCGAACGCATGGGCAGGCGCCCCTGCAACTGGAGCGGAAGGAGGGACGGATGAAGACCGTATTGGTGCCGATGAACGAGGCGGGCGGGCTCGACTCGATGCTGGCCTGCGCGCGGGTCGTGGCGGGGCGTTTCGGCGCCCATGTCGAGGGCTTCTACCAGCGCCGCTCATTGCCCGACATCATGGCTGCCGGCGCCGCCGATGCCGCATCGCCGGCCTTGCTCGACGATCTGGAACGCCGCGACAACGAGGCGTCCGGCCGCGCGCGCGGCCGTTTCGAGGCGGCGCTTGAAGGGCGCTCGCACGCATGGCGGGAGGAGGTCGCGCGCCATCTGGATGTTTCCGAGCGCGCCCGCGCCTTTGACCTGACCGTGGTCGGCCGGCCCACCGGCGCCGGCGACTCGCCCTCGATGAGCACGCTCGAGGCGGTGCTGTTCGAAAGCGGCCGTCCGATGCTGGTCGCCCCGCCCGAGGCGCCGGAGGATTTCGGCGCGAACATCGCGATCCTCTGGAACGGCAGCACGGAGACCGCGCGCACCATCGCCATGGGGATGGAGCTGCTCCGGCAGGCGGAGCGCGTCCTGGTGGTGACGGTGGAGGGCGCGTTCGTGCCCGGACCGAGCGCGGCGGAAATGGCCGAAGGGCTGGCGCGGCACGGCCTGGCGGTGGAGTCGGCGGTGCAGCAGCGCGGGCGGCGCAGCGCGGGCGAGGCCATGCTCGCGGAAGCCGACGCCTTCGGGGCCGATCTCGTCTTCAAGGGCGGTTACACCAGCAGCCGGCTGCGCCAGATGATCCTGGGCGGCCCGACCAGCCACATCCTCGCCGAAAGCGCGCTCCCCGTCTTCATGGCGCATTGACAGGCGGTGTCCGGACGGGCGGAAGTCCGTCCGGCGGCCCGCTCCTGCGGACATGCGTCTTTCTGCCATGAAAAAATCGATAAGACATTGTTCCAGAACGATTATTTTTTGTTGACAGCTTGCGACGGAAGGTCGCAGACTTGTCTTGCGAAGACGGGAATGCGATGGGCGTTGCCGGCCAGGATCGAGGAGGATGAACGCCATGAAACCACCGGTCCGGGTCCGCCCCTCATAGGGGCCATCCGACAACAGAAACAGACCGGCCCGACCGCCCTGCGGCGGGCGACAGGTTTCAGAAGAGACCCATCGAAACACCATCGATAAAGCCCCGCCGTGCAACCCTAGTTCCGGCGGGGCCGTTTCATGTCCGGACGGAGAATGGAACATGTTCGTTGCGCAGATTCTCGCCGACAAGGGCCATGAGGTGGTGACGGCCGATCCCGGCGACTCGGTCGGGCGCATCGCGCTCGTGCTGTTCGAACGGCGCATCGGCGCCATGCCCGTGTCCTCGCCCGGAGGCGCGCTGGTCGGGATCGTGTCCGAGCGCGATGTCGTCGCGGCGCTCGCGGAGCACGGGCGCGACGCGCTGGACCGCCCGGTCGAGGAGATCATGACGCGCCGGGTCATCACCTGCGCGCGCTCGGACCATATAGACGACCTGATGGCGCGCATGACCGAGGGGCGGATGCGCCACCTGCCCGTGCTGGAGGGCGAGGAGCTGGTCGGCATCGTGTCCATCGGCGATGTCGTGAAGGCCCGCATGAGCGAGATAGAGGCCGAGGCGCAGGCCCTCAAGGACTACATCGCCACCGGGTAGCTCCGGCTTCGCTGCGGCCGGGCAGGCCGCCTTTACCCGATAATCCAGGGGGGACCGGACATGGCGTCGAGAAGGTTCGGGGCGCGGAAATTGCCGGATGACGGGCCGCGCAACGGTTGGTTCGAGACGCTGCCCGAGCCGCCGCCCGCACGCCGGGTCGAGGGCCGGGTCAAGGTCGATTTCGCGGTTGTCGGCGCGGGCATATGCGGCTGCTCGACCGCCCGGCGCCTCGCCGAGCTCCGGCCCGGCGACAGTGTGGCGCTCATCGAGGCGGGTCGGGTCGGCTACGGCACGTCCGGGCGCAATGCGGGCTTCATGCTGGACAACCACAGCCATGGCGGCATGAAGCACATGGAGGCCGCGCGGAAGAACGTCCGCCTGTCCACCGCCGGGACCGACTGGCTCCGCAGGATCGTGCGGGAACACCAGATCCAGTGCCAGTGGAGCGACTGGGGCCGCATCTATGTCGCCGCCGGCGCGGAGACGGAACTCAGGAACGTCTCGGACGGCTTCGACTCGCTGGGCGTGCCGTGGCGTGAACTCGACCGGGACGGGGTCGAGGCCGTCACCGGCTCGCGCTACTACCGGCGCGGCGTGCGGGTGGACGGCTCCGCCCTCGTCCAGCCGTCCGCCATGATGCGCGGCCTTGCGGCGACCCTGCCGGCGAATGTCGCGCTTTACGAGGAAAGCCCGGTTCTGGAAATGGGTACGACGGGCGGCTTTCGCCTCGCCTGTCCGGACGGCACGGTCGAGGCGCGCCAGGTCGTGCTCTGCACCCATATCTTCACCGAGGAGCTCGGCCTTCTGAAGCACCGGGCGGTGCCGCTGGCGAGCTTCGCCAGCCTCACCGAACCGCTCTCGGACGCGCAGGCGGCGATGCTCGGCGGAGAGGGGGAATTCGGCCTGCTGCCCGCCCATTCGAACGGCAGCACGGTCCGCCTGACGCAGGACCGCCGCATCCTCATGCGCAACACGCTCTTCTATGCGCGCGACAAGCGTTTTCCGCCGGCGCTGATGGAGCGCGTCGTCGACATCCATCGCCGCAGCATCGCGGTGCGCTGGCCGGACCTCGGCGATACGGGCTTCGCCGGCACATGGGGCGGCATACTCGGCTTCACGCGCAATGAGGGCGCGATTTTCGGTCCGGTCCGCGAGGGACTCTGGGCGCTCATGTCCTGCGACGTCGCGCCCATGACCAAGGGCGCCATCGGCGGCAAGCTGCTCGCCGAGCATATCTGCGGGGAGGACAGCGAACTGCTGCAGGTTGTGCTGTCGCTCCCGCGCGCCGCGCTCCTGCCGCCCGACCCGATCCTGCGCTTCGTCGTCAATCGCCGGGTCAACCACCTTGCCGCCACAGGCGCCGCCGAACGATAGAGCACGATCCGTTCGGGGCGATGCAAGAGGAGCGCGAACCTCCGGCCCGCCGGTCCTCTCCGGCGCCCGTTCCGCGCTTCGCGCGGCCCTCACGCAACCCTTTCCCCGGGGGAGAGGGCTTTCTTCCCGGCCCGACTGTCCGAACCGGGGAGCCCCTCGCGCCGTGTCATGAAATGTCATGTTTTGTCATGGTCGGGGGCGAAGCCGGCGTCCTCCGGCCCGGCCCTCCTCCTCTTCTTCTTTTTCTTCCTCGTTCCCGTCGCCGGTCCGCTCCAGTCGTCGTCTTCGCCCCGCTCTTCCCGTTCGAGGCGGCTCTGCCTGCGCTCCTCGACCTCGTCGGGCGCCCAGGGGTCGTAGATGTCGCCGTAGCCGTTGCGGCGCTGGTAGAGCCAGTCGTGTTCGGCCCCGTCGGCCCGGTCGTCGTCGATGCCGTCCTCATCGCCGCCACCGCCGCCGGCCCAGGGGCAGTCCTCACAGGTCTCCTCGGGCGGGTCGTCGGCGGGCGGCAGGTCGTTTGCCGGCGCGGGCGGGGGGCCGAAGCTCACGGGCAGGCGGGTGCGCTCCTCGACGGCCGCGGCGAGCCTGCGGGCGGCCTCCTCATGCGCGGCTTCGTCGAAGCCCTCCTGCGCTTCCACCGCCTCCCTGCTTTCGCAGTGGCGGGCAAGGGCGCGTTC
>JAJEIH010000087.1 GCA_022827685.1 Alphaproteobacteria bacterium | reverse complement strand
GTCGAGTTCACCGCCGATGTCGAGGACGTCGACCGCTACTACAATTGTGCGGGCGTCCTGTACAAGACCAGTTGCGGCTCGGCGGTGACCAGCACCCATATCGAGGACATCACCCATACCACCATCGAGTGAGCGGGCGGCGCACACCGAACGGGGGCTGCGGTCGGGTTCGATGCGGACCTGCAGCCTCGAAGCGCCTCTCCCCGCCACCGTCCACGCGAAGCTCTGCCGGATGCCCATATCTCGTTTCGGTATGTATCCGGAGCGGTGGCCGTACCGGTTTCGCAAATCCATGCCTTCCCTTTCGTCGCCTCCGCGAAGTTGGGAACCAACGGCTGTGCGGACTACATCGAGCGCGCAACAATGGCGCCGCCTCTCCAGCGCAGTTGCGAAGGACTGTGAGAGCGCGTATATGATGTGGGATTATGGCTTTAACTTGCAGTAACTTGCAGCCGTTGTTTGTAGTTCCTATATCGTATTTCACTGCAAACTTAATTGGCTGCATGATTGTTATAGGTGCCATAAAATTAATGCATGGCCATGTATAACACGTCGATGATTTGTGGCGCCGGGCTCCGTGGTGTGCGGATGGTGGCGGCGCTGCGGGAAAGCGCACGATTTGGGTGCGGTCTGCCGTTTCTTTCCGGGCACGAGCGATGAGCGGTGTCGATCCGATGGCGACCGGCGGCGGCGACGGGCGGTCGCTTCCCTGGCTGCTGGGCCAGAAAGTTGCGGTTCCCGAGCGGGCCGAGGGCTATCTCGACCGCGCGGAGCTGGTGGGACTCGCCATGCCGACCCGCCGGCGTCTCACGGTAGTGCAGGCGGCCGGCGGGTTCGGCAAGACGACCCTGCTTGCCGAGTGCTGTCGCCGGTTGCGCGAGGACGGGGTGCGCACCGCCTGGGTCTCCGTGGACGAGCAGGATGAGCCCGGCGTTCTCGGCACCTACATCGCCTACGCCTGCCAGACCGCCATGGCAGGCGCAGCTACGGCATTGGAGGGCCTCGCGACATCGGACCTGGGCCAGCTGACCGGCGGGACGGAACGCCGTTTCTGGATTGCGTTGCGCGAGATCGCGGACCTCAAGGAGCCGTTCGTACTGGTTTTTGACGAGCTGGAGCGCCTGGAGAACCCCGAATCGATAGCGCAGCTGGAGCTTATTCTGAAGCACGGCCCGCCCAATCTGCATCTCGCATTCGCATGCCGGGAGCTTCCCGCCGGCGTGAACATTACCGGTGTCGTGCTGGAGGGCCGCGCCGCGGTCCTGTCAGCCGACGACCTGCGGTTCTCCCGCCCGGAAGTGACGGAGTTCTTCGACGGGAAGCTCTCCGCAGATCGGCTGGAGGCGCTGATGTCGGAGTCGGCCGGCTGGCCGTTCGCGCTCAGGATTTCCCGCAACGAGATGGCTGGCGGCGGGCGGCGAGGCGCACCCGTGTCGCAGGACTTCGTGGAGAACTGGGTGGAATCGCGGCTCTTCGCCGGAATCGAGGCGGAAGACCGGGAATTCCTTCTCGATATCGGCCTGTTCGAATGGATGGATGCGGCGCTCCTTGACGACGTCCTGGAGCGCAGCGATTCGATGCATGCGCTCGGCACGATGCCTACCCTGTCAGGCCTGCTGGAGCCGGTTCGCGACGACACGGTGGATGTCTGGCGGCTGCATCCGCTGATCCGGGAACATTGCGTCAGGCGGCGCTACCGGGAGACGCCGGAGCGGTTTCGGGCCGTCAATCGGCGGATTGCCGAAGCGCTTGCGCGCCGGGGCCAGACGGCATCTGCCATGCGGTACGCCAAAGAGGCCGGGGAGCCTGCGCTCGCGGGCGAAATCATGGAACGCGCGGGCGGCGTGCGCCTGTTCAGCCGGGAAGGGCTGGTCCAGTTCCTCGCCGCCGAGCGTCGGCTGGCCGAGGACGTCGTCGAAGCTCGCCCGCGGCTGGGGCTGGCGCGCTGCCTGGCGCTGATTGTGTCGGGGCGGATGGAAGAGGCGAAGGAGCGATACCTCCCTCTGGCCGCGCGCATTGGCTGCCTCGAAGAGGATGCCAGTGACGCCGCGCTGGAATTGGCGGCGGAGAATTGCGTGGTCCGCGGCTTGATCGCCATGTACGGCGGCGAGCACTTCGGTTCGGCGTCGATCCGGACGCATCTGGCGGAGATCACCCGGCTGGCGGAGTCGCCGTCGATCGATGCTCTGACCCGGGGCGTCATGGAGTACGGCCTCTGCGTCGCGGGCGGCATGACCGCGAATTTCCAGACCGCGCTCGACCATGCCGCGCGGGCGCGGCCGTACTTGCGCCAGAGTCACCAGACGACGATGTATCTGGATGTACAGACCGGACAGATCGCCCTGGCGCAAGGCCGACCGCAGGACGCGGAGGCGCAGTACCGTCGCGCCGAGAGGGTCGCGCGGGAGCACTACGGGGACGATAGCGTACCGGCAGCGATCTGCAGTGCCCTGTTGCAGGAGCTTGCATTGGAATGCGGCCGCCCCTTGCCCCACGCGAAGGCCGCCGGCATTCCCGAGGCGCTGACGACGGGCAGCTCCCCCATCCAGGCCTATGCCGCGGCCAGTGACACGATGCTGGCGCTGAAGCTCCGGGACGAGGGTGTCGAGAGCGCATTGGAGTCCGCAGAGTCCGTGCTGGGCTACGTGCGGGGCGCCCGGTTGTCGGCGCTGACGAGGCATGCCGCGGCGCTCAGGGTTTCCCTGCTGGCGACTGCGGGGCGGATCGGGGATGCGGAACGCGCCTGGAAATCTGACAATCTGCCGGAGCAAGCGGCGGGCTGCCTGGACCTGGCAGGTCAGAGCTGGCGGGAAATGGAGGCGCTGTCCTGCGCGCGGCTGCGTGTAACGATCGGGAGCGGGCGCTTCGAGGAAGGCCGCGGCTTCGCCAGGGAGTTGCGCGAGCTGGCGGCCGCGAGGGGGCTGAAGCGGACGCTGATGCGCACGCTCGCCTTGTCGGCCGTGCTGGAAATCCGCGCCGGCGGACCGGCGACCGGACAGCTCGAGGCCTATCTGAATCTGTACGCCGAGACGCCATACGCCGGGCCGCTGGTGCGGGAACGCGAGGACTGCACACAGGCCCTGGCCGCCTTTCTGGAAGCGGACCGGAATGTCGGCGACACGGAAGCGGCGCGATCGCTCCTGGCGGCGATGGAGCGGACCGAGACTCCTCTGCAGCCGGCGCTAACCGCGCGCGAGATGGAAGTGCTGCAGCGGCTCGGAAAACATCGGGACAAGGAGATCGCCGCCGAGTTCGGCCTCAGCGCTTTTGGCGTGCGCTATCACATCCGCAAGCTGTTCGCCAAGCTGGGCGTGCGGAAGCGATCGGAGGCGGTGCGGCGCGCAAGGGAGATGGGCTTGCTGCCCGGGGATTTCTGAGCAGATGCCGCTCTGCCTGGAGGCCAGGCTGGGAGAGGTACCCGGCGCTGTCGATGCCAGGAGCATCGCTGCGAGCCTCATATCCGGCCGCCCCCGGCAGCGCAGACCGCAAGGGCGATGCAGGAGTCGGGAACGCCGGGTTCGTCTTGCTCGTCCACGAAAATTTCGGCGGTTGCGGCGCCGTCCTCGCGGAGTCGACGGCACCATTCCGCAAGCAGGGCCGTCCTGCCGAAACCCGCCGGCCGCGCTCGGCCCCGTCAACCGGCGCTGCGCCGGCATGGCGAGCGCCGCCAGCGTGGCGCGCTCCGGATAGCCCGGCAGCCTCTCCGCGACCGCGGTTGTCCGGCTCGGCAACCGGGGAAGCGCCCGCCGGCCCGGGGATTTGCCCCGCGAACCCGTTCCCTGCGCCTGGCCCGATTCGTTCAGCAGCCCTGCCGGGCTGAAGGCCGGGCCGGCGACCGGCGCCGAATCTCCCGCCGCGCAGCCCTCGTCACCCCTTGGTTTACTCGGTCGAACCGCTCGAAATGTCCGGTCGCGACTCATGAAAACGCGACAAGGCCGGTCGACAGGCCTGCCGCCGTACATTCGAATTTATGTGTAGTGGAAGAATGTCTGTTGAACCTACAAAAAACTGGCAATCGCTACACTTAACTCGCACAAAACACTCCGATTCCTCTGGGCATTCTCGGTCCCTTCCGGGCATCCGCCAACTTCTGTTGAATGTGCATTGCACCGCTCATAATGTAGTCCAGAAAGTACATTAATCTTCTCTCTGGAGGTAGGGATGACAACATGCCGATCCTGGGCTTCGTTGCGGCGCCCCGGCGATGCTCCGATGCGCACCGCCCGATGGCTTGCCCGTGCCGCGCATGGCGCGGCCGTTGCCGCGATCCTCACGCTCGGAATCGGCGCACCCGCCGTTCCCGCCTCCGCGGCGGAACCCGTACGGGGCGGCACGCTCGTCGTCGCCGGCGGCGCCGGCCTGCGCCACCTCAATCCCGCCGTGCAGTCCGGCGCCCAGGCCGGCCTCGGCGTCCAGCTCTTCGCCGGGCTGGTGCGCGTCGGCCGCAACTTCGAACCCAAGCCCTATCTCGCCGAACGCTGGGAGATTTCCGAAGACGGCCGCAGCTACACCTTCCATCTCAACCCGAACGCCCGCTTCCACGACGGCAGGCCTGTGACCTCCGAGGATGTCGCCTTCTCGCTCGCGGTCGTGAAGGAGCACCACCCGTTCGGCATCGCCATGTTCGACGCGGTGGACCGGGTGGACACGCCGGACCCCCATACCGTCGCGATCCGGCTCGACAAGCCGCATCCCGCTCTCATGCAGTCGCTGGTCCCGCTCCTGATGCCGGTCATTCCCAAGCACGTCTTCGGCGACGGCCGCGACCTGAAGACCCATCCCATGAACGCCGCGCCCGTCGGCTCCGGCCCCTTCCGGTTCAAGGAATGGGTGAGGGGACAGCATGTGATCCTCGAGCGCAACGACGACTTCTTCATCGAGGGACGGCCTCTGCTCGACCGGATCGTCGTCAGGTTTTTCAAGCAGCCGTCGGCGCGCATGCTCGCGCTGGAGACGGGCGAAGTGGACTACTACCCGTTCGCCGGCCTGCGTTTTCGCGACATCCCGAGGATCCGGAGCAATCCCGACCTCCGTGTGAGCACGGCGGGCTACGAAGCGCTCGGTCCGGTGAACTATGTCGAGTTCAACCTGCGCCGGCCGCCCTTCGACGACCTGCGGGTTCGCCAGGCCGTCGCCTACGCCATCGACCGGCAGTTCATGGTGGACACGCTGCACGGAGGCCTGCCCCGCCCGGGCTACGGTCCGCTGCACCACTCGAGCCCCTTCCACACCGACGGGCTGGACGAATACCGGCTTGACCTGGAGCGCGCCCGGGCGCTGCTCGACGAAGCCGGTTTCCCGCCGGGTGCGGACGGCATCCGCTTCGGCGCCGTTCTCGACGTCCCGCCGTTCCACCCGGACAGCCTCGCCACCGGCGCCCACTACATCAGGTCGCAACTGAAGAAGGCGGGTATCGCCGTGGAGCTGCGCGCGTCCGCCGACTTCCCGGGCTGGGCGCGGCGTATCGCCTCCTGGGACTACCAATTCACCATGAACGGTTACTGGAACTACCCCGATCCCGTCATCGGCGTGCATCGCATCTATCTCTGCGCCAACATCCGGAACGCGATCTGGTCGAACACGCAGGGCTATTGCAACGAGAGGGTCGACGCGCTGCTCCGGGAGGCGGCGTCGACCCTCGACCTTCAAAGGCGCAAGGCCCTCTACCATGAGTTCCAGCGCATCGTGAAGGAGGAGCTCCCGCTCTATTTCCTCAACGAGGAGCCCTATGTCACGATATCGCGCAGATCGGTCATGAATCCGCCCGGGCCGGTGTGGGGCCGCATGCAGCCTCTGGACCGCATCTGGCTCGCTCGCTGAGGAAACCCGGACGGCTGCCGGCCGAAACGGGGGACAGCGAGGCTTCCTTCCCGCCCCCGTTCGTCGCCGCGTCAGCTTCATCCGAGCCCGCGGCGCCTTCTCCCTGGCTGGTCGCCGCCCTGTCAATGGCGGCGGCGTAGCGGCCCGGTCCAGCGGGCCTGGTGGAGCGGCCCCGGGAACGGACAGTTTTATGCGGCAGCCCTGACCGGCTTGCGGGGAGTTTTGCGTGCGCCGATGCCGTCGATTACAGCACGAACTTTCCTGATCATTCCCAATATTGTAGTGAAGATTTGTAGTCTTTATTTGTAGTGAAGAAATAGGAAAAGTGCAAATTATTTTCGGCAATACCATGAGATTTTCCTGTAAATCACCCAATGTCACGCTGTCATTCGTTTGTTCAATTTGGCGGAAAGGCGCGGCAAGCCTGCAAGGTGCGCAAGGACATCCCGGAACCAGCCGACAAAAAGCTGACGTTACGAGGAGTAGAGGCTATGAACACGAGCGCATGGAAGCTGAATGAGGACTCGGGGAACCGCGCAGGCGGGATTGCCCTCGCCATCCTGGCCGCTTTCCTGGCAGCGTTTGTCGCCATCGGCGACGCCAGGGCGGATGGAGAGAATGCCGGCGGAGATGACAATTGGCATATCGGTGGGAAATGCAGCGGCTCACACGCCATACCCCATACCAGTTCGACCTGCCTTCATGCCTGGTGGGACAATTCTCCGTCAGCAGCTTTGGTATCCACTGCCTTCGGGGCGCAAAGTCATTGCAGCAGTTATGGCACTGTAGTCGCGGAGATTAGGTTGGAAAGGGGCACGAATGAACATTTCCACATACCTGACGCGGACAAGATAAGGGGCTCAGACAATTATAGAGACGTCGACAACGTCTACTGCTGCTTGAACCATTCGGACCTGTGCTGGAAGAAGCAGGTCGAGAAGAACGACGAGGGCGAGATCTCGCATATCACCACGCCATCGTCGAGCATCCTTACCGAGACCCCTGTGGACGTCAGCACGCATTGGGCGCGCTACCGGTTCTGCCAGGCCAATCCGGACTACATCTATTGCACGGTGGACCCCGAAGGCGATGCGAACACTGAGCCCGAAGGGCCCGCTTGCGCCGAGGACGAGAGCTGCAATTGCGGCGACCACTACTGCTCGGCGACCGACTGCGAGAGCCAATGGGACAGCTCCACACCGGCTTCCCGCGGCCTGATCAAGGAAGGGGGGATATCGGACATCCACGGCTGCGCGCCTTCGAACGACACGGATTACAGCTCGCATTTCAGCGCGACCATCGACGCTTCGGACGGCACGGGCCAGACCTGCACCATGCGGGTGGTGTGCGGAGTCGGCGACCGGAGGAACACATATGTGAATGGAGCGTGGAGGAGGGAGACGACCGTGAAATGGGTCGAGTTCACCGCCGATGTCGAGGACGTCGACCGCTACTACAATTGTGCGGGCGTCCTGTACAAGACCAGTTGCGGCTCGGCGGTGACCAGCACCCATATCGAGGACATCACCCATACCACCATCGAGTGAGCGGGCG
>JAJEIH010000143.1 GCA_022827685.1 Alphaproteobacteria bacterium | reverse complement strand
CCCACCGCCGGCCTGTTGACCCTTTACTCCAGGCCCTGCCGGCGCGGCCGCGCCGTGGCTTAGGGTCGGCGCTCGCCCGCGTAGGTCTGCCGGACCCGGGCGAGGTCCAGCTCCAGCAGCGTCTCGTCTTTCGCGACCTTCTGCCCGACCCGGAACCGCACCGCCGCAACGTTCCCGTCGATCGGGCTGCGCACGGCCACGACCCGCCAGGGCGAGAGCCTGCCCCGGAGTGTGATGCTGTCCGAGATCCGGCGCGGCTTGACCGTCAACCGGCGTCCCTCCCCGACCGGCACGGCGGACGCCTTTGCCGTCACCCCTTCGAACAGGTCGAGCGAGCGCGTGGTCCAGAAGCCGGCGCCGAGGAACAGCCCGAGCGCCAGTACCATGCCCAGCCCCTGCACCACCCGCACCTTGCGCAGCGCGGACGCCAGCGACGCGTTGCGGTCCTCGATCTCCCGGTAGGCGTCCTGGAGGCGGCGGTGCTGCACCTCCGCCTCCTTCGCCAGCCTGAGCTCCGTCTCCCGGAGCTCGCGCAGCTCGGTGATGTCGCTGAACACGGCGATCACCGCCACCGCCTCGGACGCGCCGCCGGCGCCCGGCCGCCTCAGATAGGAGGTCGCGACCGAGAGCGAGCGCGCCTCGCCGCCGCTGCCCACCGCGACCACGCGCCTCTTGACGCCCGTCTGCTCAGTCGTCGCGTCGATCAACATCTGCGTGAAGTCGTCGAATCCCTCCCGCAGGATGAACAATTCGGCGAAGCCACGGCCCGCCGCCTCCTCCGCCTCGAGTCCCAGTATGCGCTCGGCCGCCGGGTTGAGCGTCTCGATCCGCCCGCCGAGGCCGACCACCAGCACTCCGTCCTCGAGATTGTCGAGCACCTCGCGATGGACGTCCGGCCCCGTCATCGCCCCACCTGCTCGACGCTGATCCCCCACCGGTCGAGCGTCGTGCCCAGCGCCCGGTCGAGCCCGGCCAGCGAGTCCCGGTAGCGCACCAGCGCGTCCACTTCGCGCCCCTGCGCCGCCGCAAGGTCGTCCTCGAAGCGGGAGAGCTGGAAGGCCGACGACAGGCCCTGCTGCAACTTGCGGCGCTCGACATCGAGCTTGCGCTCCGCCAGCTCCCGCGCCTGCCGGGCGAGGTCGATCTGGCGCAGCGCAACCGCCACGTCATGCACCGACCGGCGGACCTGGATGCGGATCGACTGGCGCCGCTCGGCAAGCGCCATCTCGGCCCGGCGCAGGCTGTTGCGCGCGCGCACGAGCGCCCGCCTCGGCCCGTCGTCCTGGAGTTGCACCGTCAGGTTCAGCCCGCCGCTCCAGTCGGTGCGGTCGCTCCCGCTGCTGTGCGAGGCCTGTGCGCTTAGAGAGAGGTCCGGTAGCAGGGCGTTTTCCGCCCTCCGCAATCCCATGCGCGCCAGTTCCATGCCGATCTCGGCAGCTAACCAGTCCGTGCGCCGCGCAAACGCCGTCTCCAGGCTCTCCTCAAGGTCTGGGCGCTCAGGCTCGATGGGCGGCTCCTCCCTGGGCACGATGCGCACGCCCTCCTCGAGGTCGAGCGTGTTGACCAGGCTGGAATTGGCCGTCTCCAGCCCGTTTTCGGCGTCGGTCAGCGCATATTCCCTGTCGGCGACGGCGGCCTCCGTCTGCACAAGGTCCTGCGGCGCCATCCGGCCTGCCTCCACCAGCGCCCGGTTGATTTCGAGCTGCCGCTGCGCCCGCTCCAGCGTCTCGCGCGCGATCGCCAGCCGCCGCCCGGCTCTCAGCACGCCGCGATAGGCGGAGACCGCCGAGTCCAGGATGCCGGCGACCCGGTCCCGGAAGGCGCGGCGGTTTATCCGCTCCTGGAAGCGCGCCCGGCGGAGCGGCTGGGTGTCGAGTTCGGGCCCGAAGCCCCTGAGCAGCGGCTGCGAGAATGTGAGCATCGTGCTCGCCGCCCGGTCGCGCTCGCCCGCCAGCGGCTTGCGGAAGGAAAGGCGGAACGCGCCGCCGGTCGGCACCCGCAGGCTCGGCCCTATGGAGAGATCCGCCGTCTCGTCGCCCCGGCTCGCGGCATTCGTTCCAAGCGTCACGCTCGCCGTCGGGTCGTAGCGTTCCTCAGCTGCCTCCAGCGAGAGCTGCTGCTCCTCGCGTCCGATCCTTGCGGAAATCGCCGTGCGGCTCTTCATTAGCGCCAGCCGGACCGCCTCCTCCAGCGAGAGTTCGAGACGCTCCGGCGCGACCGACTGCGCCTGCGGCTCCCACCCCGGAACGATCCAAAGCAAGCAAAGGGCGGCCGTACGCGCCAGTTGAAGAAGGGTACGCCTGCGCCGCCGGTTTCGCGTTTCATGCCCCGTCCGTCGCCCGGGCCTGTGCGGAGCGTCGGCGCGGGCGGGAACAGGTGTTTCGGGGCTGCAGGTCCGCATCGAACCCGACCGCGGCCCTGTTCGATGCAAGCCGCCCGCTCACTCGATGGTGGTATGGGTGATGTCCTCGATATGGGTGCTGGTCACCGCCGAGCCGCAACTGGTCTTGTACAGGACGCCCGCACAATTGTAGTAGCGGTCGACGTCCTCGACATCGGCGGTGAACTCGAC
>JAJEIH010000081.1 GCA_022827685.1 Alphaproteobacteria bacterium | reverse complement strand
GGGAAGATGCCCGGGTTCCCCGTGTAGCTTTCCGGCAGCAGCGCCTTGGCGGCGGCGTTCGGCGTCGCATAGCGGATCGTCTCCGCAATGGCTGCGCCCGCCTCGGCGTCGAGGATGAAGTTGATGAAGGCGTGCGCGTTTTCGGGGTGTGGTGCGCCCCTGGGGATCGCCAGCGCGTCCTCCCACAGGATCGACCCCTCGCGCGGCACGACATAGGAGAGGTCGTCGTCCTCCGCCATCGCCTGCAGCATGTCGCCGTTCCATTCCATCGCGATGTCCACCTCGCCGGACAGCAGCAGGTCCTGCCCGTTGTCCGGCGCGAACAGCCTGAGATGCGGCTTCTGCGCGACAATCAGCCTCTCGGCCGCCTCGATCAGCTTCGGGTCGATCGTATTGAGCGGATGGCCCATATATTTGAAGGCTGCGCCAAGCACCGTGCCCGCCTCGCTCAGCAGCGCGCAGCGGCCGCTGTAGCGGTCGGAGTCGTAGAGCCAGCGCCAGCTGTCCGGCACACCGTCGCAGCGGGACTTCCGGTAGCCGATGCCCATGGTGCCCCACATATAGGGGATGGAGTGGCGCCGGCCGGGGTCGAAGGCGACATCCCGAAAAGCGGGCTCAATGTTCGCCATGTTGGGAATCGCCGTATGGTCGAGCGGCATGAGCATGTCGGCTGCGATCATGCGCTCGACGAAGTCGTTGGTCGGCACGATCACGTCATAGCCGGGATTGCCCGCCCGCAGCCGCGCGAACAGCTCGTCATTGTCCGCATAGAGGTCCATCCGGACTTCTATGCCGCTCTGCGCCTTGAAATCGGCAAGCGTGGTCTCGCCGATATAGGTGTCCCAGTTGTAGAAATTGAGCCTGGGCTCCTCCCCGGCGAGCGCCGCTCGCGGCAGGAAGGAGAGGCCCGCCGCCGCAACGCCCGCGCCTGCGAGGAAGCGGCGGCGTGTCGGCCGGATTCCGAAAGCCGTGCGCATCGGCGCCTCCCTGGGCCTTCCGGGGCAGGATCCCGGCGAGTGTCCAGCCGGCAGGGGGAGAAGTCAAACGCGGCGGCAGTGTGCCTCAATGGAACTGTGGGTAATCGGGTTGGCGCACCGACTGCGACGAGTCTGGTGGCGACAACCCGGTTACCGGCGTGTTGCCGGCGTCACGCCGTTCATCATGTCGGTGATGATCCGCCCGACGCGTTCGGCCGCGGCCTCGACCTCCCGGTCCCCGACATGGGCGTATCGCATGGTCATGCTGACGTCTCTGTGTCCGAGAAGGCGGGCCACGACTGGCAAAGGAACACCGCTCATCGCCGCCTGGCTGGCTACGGTATGACGCAGGTCGTGCAGGCGGACATCCTCGATATCGGCCTCGCGCCTCACGGCGTACCAGAGCCAAAGACCGTAGAATTGATGCCGCGACGGGTCCTTGATGGAGGGGAAGATCCAGGGACCGTTCCCTTGCCGCAGCCGGCGTTCGAGAATTTTTCGCGCGGGGGCGTTCAGGAGGACGGTTCTTGGCCCGGTCTTGCTGTCGGCGAGTTCGAGCCTGTCCTCCCGGACTTCCTCCCGGCGCAGGCGCAGGATTTCACCCTTGCGGCAGCCGGTGAGCAGCAACAGGCGGACGATGTCGGCCTGCTGCGCTTCGGACGCCGAACCTTCGGCATAACGGTCGAGGACGCGGTGAAGGCGGGCAATCTCCTCGCGGGAGAGGAAGCGTGTCAGCTTTCTGGAGGGATTTGGGCGGATGCCGCGCGCCGGGTTGGTCTCGATATGCCCGCAGGCAACGGCGTGGTTGAGAATCTGCCGCATCAGTTGCAGCGCCTTGTTGGCTACGCCGGGTGCCGCCCTGCTGCCCTTCTCGAACCAGCGAACCGCATCGACGCGTTCGATGCGGTCAAGAGGCAGCGATCCGAAGGCCGGCAATATCCTGCCCTTCAAGAGGGTGCCATAGACCCTCTGCGTGGAGGGCTTGCAACGTTCGAAGCAGTCGGCCTTCCAGCAACCGGAGACGAAATCCCGAAACAACGGCGCGCTTTCGCGAGAACCAGTGTCCGGGCCGGCAGTTCCGGTCGCCGCCTCCAGACAATCCCGGCGCACGTCCTCCACCTTGCGCAGCAGCGCCGGCCCGAAGGACATTTTCTTCACGCCGCTATCGGTTCTGCGGTAGTAGATGAAGGTCCGGCTGCCGGAGGGACGGACCCGCACCCCGAGCCCGGCGACCTGGGAGTCCCAGACCGTGTATTCGCGCCCCTCCGGGCGAAGCCGCGCAATGCCGGCGTCGGTCAGCCTCTTGCGTTTCGGCATGGCTCAGCCCTCCCCGAGAATGTCGGCAAGGGCGTCGGCGGCTTCCCGGACCGAAGTGTCGGACAAATGCGCGTATTTCAGCGTCGTCTGCGCGTCGTTGTGCCCGAGCAGGCGCGCCACTGTGGTGACGGTTTCGCCCTGCATGATGGCGATGCTGGCATATGTGTGACGCAGGTCATGAAGCCGGACGTCTGCAATCCCCGCCTCCTCCCGGACGCGGCTCCAGAAGGTCTCGAAGACGGTCGAGGAGACCGGCCTCGGGCTTCGCGGCGAGGGGAAGAGCCATTTGCCCCGGCGCGGAAGATCGTTCAGTACGGCGCGGGCGGGCGAGGAAAGCCAGACCGTCCGGGGCCCCGTCTTGCTATCGCGCAAGAACAGGCACCCTTCCCGATAGTCGAGCCATTGCAGCGTCCTGATCTCGTCCTTGCGGCAGCCGGTCAGCAGCAACAGGCGGATAAACGCCGCAGGAAGCGGGTGCCGGGCGTCATGGCTGTGAAGCAGGGTCCCGAGACGGCGAAGCTCCGGCCACGACAGGAACCGTTCGCGCCCCTTGCGCCGGTAGCGGCGGATACCGACACAAGGATTACTGCCTTCAGGGCGATAGCCGTAAATCTCGGCCTGGCGCATGATGACGGAGAGGATCGGCATGGAACGGTCGGCGGCCACCGGGGTTGCCCGCAGGGAGGCGAACCAGCGCTGCACGTCCTGCTTCCCGATGTCGGCGATGTTGCGTCCCCGGAACCGGGGCAGGATCGTGTTACCCAGATAGTTCCGGTTGACCTTGATGGTTCCGGGTTTCCAGTGCTGGCTGTAATGGGAGAAGACTTCCTCGGCCACGGCTTCGAAGAGTTTCTCTTCCGGGAGTATGGGCGCCGCGTCGCTCCGGATTGCAGCGAGCAGTTCCGTCGCGCGCCTTCGGGCTTCGGCGAGACTGATGCTGTCGGCGTTGCCCACTGTCTTCCAGAGACGCCGGCCCTCATGCTGGCTGTGAATGAAATACCGCTTGGACCCCGACGGCAGGACGCGGATGCCGAAGCCTTTCAGGGTGGCGTCGCGAACATCGTAGGGCGCCTTGCGGGGCTCGAGTGTCTCGATTCGGCTTTCCGTGAGACGGACACGGGACATGGATATTCCTCCTGCATTCTGTTGCAGGCGGGGGAAAACGCGGTTGCATTCCCGCCCCAGTCTGCAAATTGCACGAGGAAAAACAGGCGCTATATCAACATGTTAGCATCGAAGATGCGTCGACATGGTGTTTCCCGTGTGGTTTTCGGTTGACCGGCCTTGCCGCGGCCGCGTTCCCGCGCCCTTGCCGGGCGGATCAGGACGGCTCGGCCGCCGCGCCGCTCATGTAGGACTGCCGGTGCGCTTCGTAAAGGGCGATGCCGGCCGCGACGGCGACGTTGAGGCTGTCGGCCCCGCCGCTCATCGGGATCGCGGCCTCGAAGTCGCAGGCGCGGCGTACCAGGCGGCGGATGCCGGCGCCCTCCGCGCCCAGCACAAGGCCGATCCGGCCGGTGAGGTCGAGGCGCGCGAGCGGCAGGTCGGCCGTCCCGTCAAGCGCGGCAAACCAGTATCCCGCGGCCTTGAGGCGCTCCAGCGTGCGGGCGAGATTGACGACACGGGCGAGCGGCACCCGCTCCAGCGCCCCGGCCGCGGCCTTGGCGAGCGCGGCGGTCTCCGCCGGCGCGCCGGCGGCCGGTATGATGACGGCGCGTACGCCGAAGGCTTCGGCCGAGCGGAGCACCGCGCCCACATTGCGCGGATCGCTCACCCGGTCGAGCAGCAGCAGGCGCCCCGGGCCGGGCTCCGCCGCGATCGCGTCCAGGTCGGGCGGGGGCAGCGGCTCGCAGTGGAGCGCGATGCCCTGGTGGACGGCGCCGGTGCCGAAGCGCCGGTCGAGCAGGCGGCGCTCCACCGTTTCGACGGGAATGCCGCGCCGGCGCGCCGCGGCCTCGGCTTCCCCGGCTTCCGTCTGGAGAAGCCGGCGAAGCTTGCGGGAAGGGTTCGCCAGGGCCGCGGTCACGGTGTGGCGGCCATGAAGCCAGAGTTCGCCGGCGGCGGGCGGTTTGCCGCGATTTTGCGTCCGATTGACCATTGACATTGCCGCGTGAGCATATCATTTTCGCCCGCCGTTTCGGGGACGGAACGGAGGGGTGCCCGAGTGGCTAAAGGGGACGGGCTGTAAACCCGTTGGCGTTGCCTACGTTGGTTCGAATCCAACCCCCTCCACCATTCGGACGGCCCGGACGACGGTCGAACGGCGGGGTGTGAGCGCAGCGCAGGACTGCACGGACGGAAACCGGGACGGAGCGCCGGCGGGTGTAGCTCAATGGTAGAGCCCCAGCCTTCCAAGCTGGTTGTGCGGGTTCGATTCCCGTCACCCGCTCCAGCTTCGGCCGGGACGAACGGAACCGACTAGAAACCAGAACCCAACTATCGCAGCGGGACGAGGTCGATGGGCAAGGCTCGATTTGAGCGCACGAAGCCGCATTGCAACATAGGAACGATCGGCCATGTCGATCATGGCAAGACGACATTGACGGCGGCGATCACGAAGATCCTGGCGGAGGCCGGCGGGGCTGAGTTCACGGCTTACGACCAGATCGACAAGGCGCCTGAGGAGAAGGCCCGGGGCATCACGATCTCGACGGCGCATGTCGAGTATGAGACGGGTGCGCGGCACTACGCGCATGTGGATTGCCCGGGTCATGCGGACTATGTGAAGAACATGATCACGGGCGCTGCGCAGATGGACGGCGCGATTCTCGTTGTGAGCGCGGCGGACGGTCCGATGCCGCAGACGCGTGAGCACATTCTTCTGGCGCGCCAGGTCGGCGTTCCGGCGCTTGTTGTTTACATGAACAAGGTTGACCAGGTTGACGACGAGGAGCTTCTGGAGCTTGTCGAGTTGGAGGTCCGTGAGCTTTTGTCGAGCTACGACTTTCCGGGCGACGACATTCCGGTAGTGAAGGGTTCGGCATTGGCTGCGCTTGAGGACGGTGACGTTGCGCAGGGTCGCCAGTCGGTTCTGGAGCTCATGGAGGCGGTTGACGCGTATGTTCCG
>JAJEIH010000085.1 GCA_022827685.1 Alphaproteobacteria bacterium | reverse complement strand
TTCTGACAATAAGGCTGCGCCAATCCGCTTCCGCCTGAAAATCAGCCGCTGCCCTCGCCCCGAACGCCCGAACACAAGACCAAACCGACCTCACCAATGGGCAACCGAGAGCCAAAAAACACCACAGCGCAAATTTCTTGCCATAGGTTCCGGTCAACGACCGTTGGTATAACCTGGAACTTCCGGCACATTGCCAATGCGGCGATGCGGTCGCGAATCGAGGGCGTTTGCCGACAGGCCGGCTACGAGCCGCCGGTTATCTGCACACCCGGCGAACTGCGGGAGGACAGTGGTGAAGACGGCTGAAACCGATCCGGTCATCGCGGAACTCCACGCGGTGCGCGATGAGCACGCGGCGCGGTTCGATCACGATATCGGAGCCATTTTCGAGGACATCCGCGCGACGCAGAAAGCCCTCGGCCGCGAATGCGTGAGGTTGCCCGCGCGCCGCCCCGACCCCTCCCGCGGGCCGGAAGGGAGCTAGGGAAGCAACCCGCGCCCGCCCGCGCGCCTCACGGGCGGATGGGGAAGCGGGAGGGGCCGCGCCCGGCCTCGAGCTGCGGCTGGCTCCATTCCACCCATTCGCACAGCATCGGCCGGGTCTCGCGGGGGTCGATGAGCTCGTGCATGGAGAAGCTCTCCGCGCGCCGGGCCGGGGAGAGCGTCGCGGCCATGCGCGCCTCGATCTCGGCGCGCTTCGCGTCGGGGTCCTCCGCGGCGGCGATCTCGCGCCCGAAGGCGACCGCCACGCCCCCTTCGAGCGGCAGGGCGCCCATCTCGGCCGAGGGCCAGCCGAGAACATAGGCGCCGGGGCCGTAATGCGCGCCCTGGGCGACGCCGAAGGACTTGCGCATGATGACCGACGCCCAGGGCGACCGGCAGGTGGCCGCCGCCAGCACCGCAGCCGTGCCGGCCCGGATGGCGCCCTCCTGCTCCGCCTGGCTGCCGATCATGAAGCCCGGCTCGTCCACGAAGCTGACGATCGGCAGGTTGAAGGTCTCGCAGAACTCGATGAAGCGCCTGGCCTTGCGCGCGCCGTCCGCGGTCATGGCGCCGGCGTAGAAGCGTGAATCGTTGGAGAAGACGCCGACCGGCCAGCCGTTCAGCCGGGCGAGCATGGTGATCTGCCCCGGACCGTATTGCCGCGACATCTCGAACATCGAATCCCGGTCCACGATCATGGAGATGGCGCGGCGCATGTTGAAGAATTTGCGCCGGTTTTCCGGCACGATGCCGCGCAGCCCGTCGTCGGCGCGGGCGGGGTCGTCGTCCGCCTCCGCGCGGGCCGGCACCTGCCAGGCATTCTGCGGCAGGTAGGACAGGAAGCGGCGGATCTGCGCCAGCGCGTCCGCCTCGTCCTCCGCGATATTGTCGATGGCGCCGCTCCTGGCATGGACCTGGACGCCGCCCAGCTCCTCCTTGGTCACGTCCTCGCCGAGCGCGCGCTTGACGACCGCCGGGCCGGCGATCAGCACCTGGGCGGTTTCCTTCGTCATCACCGCGAAATGCGCCGCGACCAGCCGGGAGGCCGGCAGGCCCGCGACGGGCCCGAGCGCCGCCGTCGCGACCGGCACCGCGCCCATGCACTCCGCCACCGAGGCGAAGCGGCGCGGCGCATGCAGGGGCTCGCCGGCCGGGCCGCCGCCGCCCGCGCCGGTGACGCTGCCGCCGCCGCCCTCATGCAGGCGGATGAGCGGCACGCGGTATTGCAGCGCCAGGTCCTCGATATAGACGCTCTTGCGCAGGCCCGCCGCGTTCGGCGAGCCGCCGCGCACGGTGAAATCCTCGCCGCCGACGGCCACCAGCCGGCCGTCGATGCGGCCCATCCCGACCACGAAATTGGCGGGCGTGAAGCTCTTGAGCGTCCCGTCCGCATGGCGCTCGACGCCGCCCGCGCCGCGCCCGTGCTCGCGGAAGCTGTCCGGATCGACCAGGCCGTCGATGCGCTCGCGGACGGTCAGGCGGCCCTGCGCGTGCTGGCGCGCCACCGCCTCCGCGCCGCCCTGTTCCAGCGCCGCCCTGCGCTTGGCGTGAATATCCTCGATCTCGCGGGACCAGCCCATCGGTTCATCCTTGCAGTTGCGGAGGCCGTTATACCAACGGTCCCCGCGCGGGGCTCACGTCTTATACCAGGGCGCGCAATGCAGGACTCATGCCCGGGGCATTCGGTCTTTCTCCCCTCCCGCTCGGCGGGAGAGGTCGGGGGCGGGCCTCTCCGCGTGACGGACCGTTGCCGGGCTCCGCCCGCCGCTTCCGCTGGCGCGCAAGCGGCCCCCCACCCGGCCTCCCCCGCAAGCGGGAGAGGAGAACGAGGAAGCGGGGAGGTTGCAACGGCGCGGGCGCAAAAAAAGCGGGCCGCCCGGAGGCGGCCCGCCAGTCGTGTCCCGGTGAGGGGACGGATCAGAAGCCGACGGTGATGCCGGTCACGAAACCCGTGCCGTCGACCTTGCGGCCATTCGCCCAGGACCTCTCAGCCGTGAAGATCGAGGTCTTCGAGGCGACGCCCGGCGCCAGCGTGTAGGACAGGGACAGCATGGTCGCGTCCTGCTCGCCGCCATCGTCCCACTCGGTGGCCAGATGGCTGAGGCTCATCGCCATCGGGCCGTCCGAATACTTGACGCCCGCGCCCCAGGTATCCCAGTCCTTGGCCCCGTCCTTGACGACCGTTTCCATGACGATGTCATTGTTCGGGTCGTTGTTGGCAGCCGTTTCCACGGCATAAATCGTGTCCCCACTCGCGTCTTCCTTGCCGGTGTCGAATATGTGGACCTGTGCACCGTCGGCTGGCGCGTCTCCCGTAAGTGCGGTGCCGCCGGAGGCGGCGCGACTTGTAGGGTCAGTGGTGCCGATTTCACCGGCAAGTGTGGCAGTGCTGCTCTCATAGCTACCGGGAGTTTCCGTCAAGAGGCTCAGATAGGCAGCCCTGTCGGCAGCATTGTTGGCGTTCACGACCATGTCTTTTCGCGCGGTTGTGTAAGCGCCGCCGTCATTCGTTGCATAGACGACGCCGAAGCTGAACGAACCGAAGCCGACCTGCAGCGCTGCGTTGGAGAAGGTCTTGCTGTCGGCCTTCGTCATCGAACCGTCGGTCGCTGCCATGATATTCGCCCGGGCCATGAGACCGTTGTTGACGATGTCAGCGAGCGCTTCCTCCCGGAGAGCAGTAGTGTCGCCGGTGAGTCCCTTCAGCATGTTCTTTTTGTCGTTCTGGGTGGCGTACTCAAGCGTCTCCCACGCCTTCTTGTCGGCGGTGAGTTTGCCGGCGGTAATGCGTTTTTCGGTCCCGCCGCCAGCAGGCGCCATTCCCGAAATATAGGACTGCTCGCCGCTCTGGCTGGCTTGGTAGTGGCCGAGGGAGAACGCGACATTGAGGCCTTCGCCGAGATCGCCGACATAGTTGCCGCCGACCGCCCAGGCGTCGTCTTCGTTGGCGTTCAGGGGCTCGTTGCCGCCCTCCTGTCCGGTGTCCGGGATGTAGGACAGGCCGAGCTGCACGCCGTTCACGCGCGGCGTGAAATACATGACCTGGTTCTTGTCGCCATGGCCGTGGCCGTAGGTGCCGAAGCCGTTGTGGCTGCACCCGGCGAGCCCGCCGACCCACTTGTGGGTGTCGCCACAGTTCAGGCTGATGCCGACATCCAGGCCGCCGTGATGCGTGAGCGTGGAGGCCGGATCCTCGGCGCCGAGCGTGATCTTGCCGAATTCGCCGCCGATCGTGACCTGCGACTCGTCGATGACGCCGGTATTCTTGCCGTCCGCTGCTTTGCCGGAATTGCCTTCAAGCTCGACCTTGACGGAGAAGGTCATGCCGCTGTCGGACTCCAGCTTGCCCCTGAAGAAGACTTCGCTGTCCGACTGCTGGGCGACGCCGTCATTGATCTTCTTGCCGTCCTTGTCTCCCTTGTTGTCGTCCACGCTGGACATGCCGAACCACTGCTGCATGTAGCCGCCCACGCCGACGCTGAGCATGTCAGCGGCGGAAGCCGGCCCCGCGACCGTAAACCCGGCGCATGCAAGCGCGCCGGCGGCCGCGGTCGTCATGAGGAAATTTCTCATAATCCCCGTTGAACTGAGCCGCGTTCCGCGGCGGGTTGTCGTGCCCGCCGTGTAGTCGGAGTGATCTCCCTACAGCAGGCCAGTCATCGGGACCGTCCGTCCGACGTCGCAGCGCACGGCTCGATCCCCGTTTTCCCTGGCTGATCGAT
>JAJEIH010000049.1 GCA_022827685.1 Alphaproteobacteria bacterium | reverse complement strand
GCGCCGCGGGCGAGCCGCCGGCCTGCCGGACCCGCGCCTCCGCCGCCGCCAGCGCCCGCCGCCGCGCCTCGAACCGCCGGGCGCGCTCCGCCCCGACGCAGCCGAGCGCGATGCCGCGCCCGGTGAGTCGCAGGTCCGCATTGTCGGCGCGGAGCGAGAGGCGGTATTCGGCGCGCGAGGTGAACATGCGGTAGGGTTCGTCCGCGCCCCGCGTCACCAGGTCGTCGATCAGCACGCCGATATAGGCTTCGGCCCGGTCGAACACGGCGTCCGCGCCGGCGGCGTTGAGCCCGGCCGCCAGGCCCTGCGCGGCGGCTTCCTCATAGCCGGTGGTGCCGTTGATCTGGCCCGCGAGGTAGAGGCCCGGCACCGCCTGGAGCTCCAGGGTCGGGCGGAGCGCGCGCGGGTCCACGAAATCATACTCTATGGCGTAGCCCGGCCGCAGCATGACCGCCTCTTCCAGGCCGGGGACGGTCTTCAGCATGGCGCGCTGGACCGCTTCCGGCAGCGCCGTCGAGATGCCGTTCGGATAGACGGTCGGGTCGTCCAGCCCCTCCGGCTCCAGGAAGATGCGGTGCGCGGCGCGCTCGGGGAAGCGCACCACCTTGTCCTCGATAGACGGGCAATAGCGCGGGCCGGCGCCTCCGATCCGCCCGGCATAGACCGCCGTCTCGCCGAGATTGGCGCGCACCAGCGCGTGCGTCTCCGGCGTCGTCGCGGTCACATGGCAGACCGTCTGCGGCACCTCGATCCGGTCGGTCATGGCGGAGAAGGGCACCGGCGGGTCGTCCCCCTGTTGCTCTTCCAGCCGTTCGAAGGCGATGCTGCGCCCGTCGAGGCGCGGCGGCGTGCCGGTTTTGAGCCGGCCCATCGGCAGGCGGAGCCGCTCCAGCGTGCGGGCGAGGCCGATTGCCGGCGCGTCGCCTACCCGGCCGGCCGGCCGCGTTTCCCGGCCGATATGGATCATGCCGCGCAGGAAAGTGCCGGTGGTCAGCACGACGGCGCTTGCGGACACCGTCTCCCCGCCCGCCAGCGCCACGCCCGCGATCCGCCCCTGCCGGTCCAGAACGAGGTCCTCCACCGCGCCCGCGCGCAACTCCAGGCCGGGCTGCTCCTCCAGCAGCGCCCGCACCGCGCGGCGGTAAAGCTTGCGGTCCGCCTGCGCGCGCGGGCCCTGCACGGCCGGGCCCTTGCTGCGATTGAGCATGCGGAACTGGATGCCGGCCCGGTCGATGGCGCGCCCCATGACCCCGTCCAGCGCATCGATCTCGCGCACCAGATGGCCCTTGCCGAGCCCGCCGATCGCCGGGTTGCAGGACATCTCGCCGATGGTGTCGAGCTTGTGGGTGACGAGAAGCGTCCGCGCGCCCCTCCGCGCCGCCGCCGCCGCCGCCTCGCAGCCCGCGTGGCCGCCGCCGACCACGATGACATCGAACCCGCTCATGGCCCGGTCCAATAGGACGATGCGCCGCGCGGGGCAAGCCCGGCGCGCCTCTCCGGCGCCGTGTTTCACGTGAAACACCCGCGTTTCAGTCGGCCCCCATATGGCCCGCCAGCGCAAGCAGGACCGCCAGTTCCGTTGCCTGCTGGACGGCGCCCAGCGTGTCGCCCGTGTGGCCGCCGAATCGCCGGGCCGTCCACCATCCTGCAGCGAGGGCCGCGAGCGCCGCCGCCGGAACCGCCGGCCAGCCGAGCACGATGCCGATGCCTGACGCCAGCAGGAGCGCGGCAACGGCAGAGGTGGGGCCGGCCTCGGCCGCCAGGCCGTCCGGGCGGGCCGGCGGCGTCCAGGCCATCGCGCCCGCCATGGCGCCGCGCGAGAGCGCATGCGCGGCAAGCGCCGCGACCGGCCCCGCCGCCGCCAGCGCCAGCGCCCGCATCGGCACGGTCAGCGCCAATGCCACCACGCCGAAGGCGCCGGTGCGGGAATCGCGCATGGCTTCCAGGGCCCGCCGCCGGTCCCGGACGCCGAGGCCGTCCGCCGTATCGGCCAGACCGTCCTCATGCAGCCCGCCGGTGACCGCGATGCCGACGCCGATGGCGAGGAACCCCGCCAATTCGGACGGGAGGCCCGCCTCCCGCGCCGCCAGGAAGGCAAGCGCAACCGAGCCGCCAACGGCCAGTCCCACCAGCGGAAAGCACCAGGCCGTCCCGCCGAGCGGCCCGGGATCGGGCCGGCCGACGGGCAGCACGGTCAGGAACTGGAAGGCCAGCCGCATGTCGTCGAGGGCGCGCATGGACTTCCCCGGGCGAATCCGCGATAGACCGCCAGCATGTCCGAAACCGACCCCGGTGTCTCGCATGACGAGACCGCTCCGATTGTCTCGCATGACGAGACCGCTCCGATTGTCTCGCTTGCCGAGATCGCCGAAACGCTCGCGCACCTGCCCGGCCCCGACGAAGCGGCGCGGGAGGCGGCGCGCGCGCGGGACGCCCTGTTGACCAAGCCGCCGGGCGCGCTCGGGCGGCTGGAGGAACTGGCGGAATGGCTCGCCGCGTGGCAGGGCCGCCATCCGCCGCGGCTCGACAGGCCGCGCGTCGCCGTGTTCGCCGGCAATCACGGCGTCGCCCGGCGCGGCGTCTCGGCCTGGCCCGCTTCGGTGACGGCGGAAATGGTGCGGAACTTCATCGCCGGCGGCGCGGCGGTGAACGCCATTTGCGGCGCGCTGGATGCCGAACTCCGGGTTTATGAGTTGTCGCTTGAGGCGCCGACGGCGGACTTCACCGAGGCGCCCGCCATGACGGACGAGGAATGCGCGCGCGCCGTCGCCTACGGCATGATGGCCGTCGAGCCCGGCATCGATGCGCTCGCGATCGGCGAGATGGGCATCGCCAACACCACCTCCGCCGCCGCCATCGCGCATGCGCTGCACGGGGGAGACGCCGAAGACTGGACAGGGCCGGGCACAGGGGTTTCCGGCGCGCGGCTCGAGGCCAAGATCAAAGCGGTGCGCCTCGGCGCCGCCCGGCATGGCGGCCGGCCGCCGCTGGAGGTGCTGCGCCGCCTCGGCGGCTTCGAGACCGCCGCCATGTTCGGCGCACTCGCGGCCGCGCGGATGGGCCGGGTGCCGGTTGTGCTGGACGGCTACGGCGCGGCGGCGGCCGCGGCCGTGCTGCATGCGCTCGACCCGTCGGGCCTCGACCACTGTCAGGCCGGCCACCTCTCCGCCGAGCCCGCCCACGGGCGGTTGCTGGCGCTCTGGGGCAAGGCGCCGCTGCTCGACCTGGGCATGCGCCTCGGGGAAGGTTCCGGCGCGGCGCTCGCACTCGCCCTGCTCAGGGCCGCCGCCCGCTGCCATGCGGACATGGCCACCTTCGAGGGCGCCGGCGTCTCCGGCCCGGAAACCCGCCCGGCAGGCGGGTCCGGATAGGGTTCTACAGCACCGGCGCGCCGAACAATGCGGCGTGGAAATATGCGAAGACGGCAGCGGCGACGAGCCCCGACGCGAGCGCCGCCGCATCCATCGCGAGACGCGGCGCCTTGTCGGCGGGGGGCCGTTTGCCGCGCGCCACGGCGCTTACCGCCGCCACCACCGAGAATCCCGCCAGGCTCCCGAAGAGCAGGAGCGAGCGCAGGTCTCCGTTGGCCGCCAGATGGGCGAGCGCCCAGAGAAGAAGCCCGAGCAGCATGGGGTGATGCACGACGGACCGGATGTGCGTCGGCATATTGGCCGCCGCGAACAGCACGAACGCCGCCGGCGCCAGCCACATCGCCGTCTGCCGCCCCCAGTCGGGAGGCGAATAGACCGGCTCGAACGGAGCCGCCGAATAGCCCCATACGATCAGCACGAAGGCTGCGAGCGCGAGGCCCGAGAACGCCCCGCGATACCGCTTCCCGCCCATAATGGTGACAAGGCCGGCGCGAAGGGGGGGAACGCTCGGAACCAGATGCAGGACGATGAAAAGCGCGAGGCCGGCAACGAGGAGAGTCATGGCGGGTCCCTTCTGGCTTCGACGCCGGGGAAATCCGCCCGGCGCAGGCGGTTCCGGATAGAACGGCGCGTCAAGAAGAGACGCCAGCGGGCAACGCTGGAGGGCGGCTCATTCCCAGTCGTCCAGGCTTTTCGCCCAATCCTCGAATGCAGCGTCCAGGAACGCCATAAGTTCCGGGTCGTCCCGGTCGGCCTTTGCAACCAGCGCCGCCTGCCGGCGGCACTCTTCCTCGAAGCCCGGCTGCTTGCGGTCCCAGTCGAATTGCGACGCAATTTTCACCCTCCGCGGCCCGCGACATGCTCCTGGAGGCGGGGCATGATCTCAACGAAATTGCAGGGGCGGAAGCGGTAGTCGAGCTGCCAGTGGAGGATGTCGTCCCAGGCGTCCCTGCAGGCGCCGGTCGAGCCGGGCAGGGCGAACAGGTAGGTGCCGCGGGCGACCCCGGCCGTGGCGCGCGACTGGATGGTCGAGGCGCCGATCTTCTGGAAGCTCTGCCAGCGGAACAGCTCGCCGAAGCCGTCGATCCGCTTCTCATAGACGCCCTCGAACGCTTCGGGCGTGACATCGCGGCCGGTAAGCCCGGTGCCGCCGGTCGCAATCACGCAGTCGATTTCAGGATCGTCGATCCAGCGCCGCAACGCCGAGCGGATGGCGTCGATCTCGTCGCGGACGATGGCGCGGTCCGCGAGAATGTGCCCGTCGCTCTCCAGCCGCCCGACCAGCGTGTCGCCCGAGCGGTCGTCGGCCGCGCCGCGCGTGTCCGAGACGGTGAGCACCGCGATGCGCACGGGGATGAAGGGGCGGCTCTCGTCGATCGTTCCTGGCATTGCGGGGAGCTTTCCGCGCGAGGGCGCCTCACACATTCGGCGGCCTGCCGGCCGCGTCCGCCTGACGGGTATCGAGGGACTTATAGAGCGGCGCCTCGCCGGCCGCCAGCGCGGCCAGGCTCGGCCGCTTCTGGCCCAGACGCGCCCGATAGGCCCAGATATTCGTGAGCACATGCTCGACGAACAACCGGGTCTCCTTGGCAGGCAAGCTCTCGATGAACAGAAGCCGGTCGTCCATGTGCCGCACGGTCGCATTCCAGCGGCGAAGCCTGCCGGCGCCCGCATTGTAGGCGATGGCGAGATTGAGGAGGTTGCCCGACACCTCGTCCTTTTCCAGCAGCATGCTGAGATAGTTGCGGCCGAGCGTCAGATTGAGTTCGGGCTCCAGAAGGCGCTTTAGCTTCCTGCCGGCGAAGCGCTCGCCGCCCGAGACGGCATTCGCCGTCGAAGGCATGAGCTGCATCAGCCCGCGCGCCCCGGCCTTGCTGAAGGCCCGGGTGTCGAACGCGCTCTCGCGGCGCATGAAGCCCAGCAGCAGCGCCCGGTCCAGACCGTAGCCGCCCTCCGGTTCCCAGGGCGCCAGCGGATAGAGCGCGAGGTCGCGGGGCGCGTCGCCGCGACCGAGCAGGCGGCGCCCGGCCAGCAGCGCCGAACGCGGCAGATGGGCCGTTGTGGAAACGGCGAGCAGGGCGCGCGTCGTGTCAGCATCGGCATCGGCCAGAGCGCGGCGCATTTCGGCCTCCGCCTCGACAATGCGCCCCACCTCGGCCAGCGCCAGCGCGCGGATCGCCGCCGGTTCCGCGTGAATCCGCAGGCGGTCCGCGTCGTCGAGCGGCGGCGGCTCGAAATTCAGCCCATGCGGCAGGCCCAGCATTTCGCGGGCCAGCATTCCGTAGAAGGTGCGCTTGTGGCGCGCCGCTTCCCGGAGCCATATTTCAGCCTCCTCGGGCCGCTCGATCTGCCGCAGCATCCTGGCCGCCCAGAATGCGCCGGCGGACGCGTTCCAGGGCGAGGCCGCGGGAGACCGCGCATGGGCCGCGAAATGCCGCGCCGCACCCGCATGCCAGCCGAGCCTGAGCGACGCCAGCCCGGCGACCCAGTGGAGCAGCGAAACCCGGCCCTGCGCGAGTTCCGCGCGCCTCGAGGCGAGGCTGTAGGCTTCCGCATCCTTGCCGAGAAGGTAGTAGAAGAACGCGATATCGGCGCGCAGCTTGTCGGCGTAATCCTGCCCGAGCGCACGATGCACGGCCGCGTCGCGGAACAGGCTTCGCGCAAGATCGGGCCGCTCGTTCCTCAGATGCTGCTCGATGATCCGGGCATAGATCCGGCCAACGGCCGTCGGCGGCTTCCGCAGGGGCGCGGCGAGAAACACCGGCGTCGGCTTGCGCACGGGCGGATGCTTCTCCGGCGGCGGCGGCAGCGCGCCCGGCGGCCGGCGCTTCAGCGCCAGGCGCGATACTTCCTGCGCGCCCGGATGGTCGCCATAGGCCTCCAGCCAGGCCCGCAATTCCTCGTATGGCGTGACATATTCGCGCGAGACGGCGTAGCGCTGGTAAAGCACATGGCCCATCAGCAGCCGGTTCTCCACCTCCTTCGCCAGCGCGTCCGATTCCTCCCAGAGGTTCTCCGCCTCCAGCTGGAAAAGGCGCTGGTAGCGGTCCGTATCGGCCGGCGACAGGATCCGGAACTCGGCGGCCCCGGCGGCGCCGCTCCATACCGTCAGCATGGCGAGCGCAAGGACCCTCACGGACGTCCGGCCTCCAGCCGGGCCTTTACGGCCAGCAGGTCCCGCCAGGCCTCGCGCTTGCGCGCCGGCGAACGCAGCAGGAAAGCCGGATGGAAGGTCGGCATGACATCGACCGGCCCGTCCGGCGTCGCGAAAGCCTGCCAGCGCCCGCGCAGGCGCATGATGCCTTCCGTCGTGCCGAGCAGCGTCTTGGCGGCCGCGCCGCCGGCCAGCATCAGCACTTTCGGCGCCACCAGCGCAATCTGCCGGTCCACGAACGGACGGCAGGCTTCCACCTCCTCCGCCGAAGGCGTGCGGTTGCCCGGCGGGCGCCAATAGACGGTGTTGGCGATATAGACCTCCTCGCGCGCGAGCCCGATTGCGGCCAGCATCCGCTCCAGAAGCCGCCCGCTCGGCCCGACAAAGGGGCGGCCCTGGCGGTCTTCATCGGCTCCCGGCGCCTCTCCGACGATCATCAGGCCGGCCCCGGCCGGACCTTCGCCGAACACGGTGCTGGTGGCCGTCTTCTTCAGCGCGCAGCCGTCGAAGGCGAGCAGGCGTTCGCGGAGCGCATCCAGATCGCCGTCCGCCGCCGTATCCTGCGCAGCGGGCGCCGCCGCCGGGCGCGCAGGCGACGGCGCCGCCCCGGGAGCGGGGGGCGGGGAGACCGGCGCCTTGCTTACCGGCGGCGGGGCGAACCGGTCAACCGGCTCGAAGCCGACAACCTCGTCCACACCCGCCTCCAATTGCCACTCCAGCGCCGCGAACAAGGGTTCCCGTTCGGTCATGGCGCAGCCTGAATGTCCAGACTATGTTAGCGCAAAATGCGCGCCGGATGGAAAGGGCCGGACATGGGACGCGAGAGTATGGAGTTCGATGTCGTCATCGTCGGCGGGGGCCCGGCAGGGCTGGCCGCCGCGATTCGCCTGAAACAGCTTGCGGCCGAGGCCGGGTCCGAGCTTGCCGTCTGCCTGATCGAGAAGGGCTCCGAGGTCGGCGCCCATATCCTGTCGGGCGCCGTTCTCGATCCGCGCGCGCTCAACGAATTGCTGCCCGACTGGCAGGAGCTCGGCGCGCCTCTGGACACGCCGGTCAAGGAGGACCGGTTCTATCTGCTCGGCGAGAAACGCGCCTTTCGGGTGCCGGGCCCGTTCATGCCGCCGGCATTGCGCAACCACGGCAACCATATCGTGAGCCTCGGCAATGTCTGCCGCTGGATGGCCGAACAGGCCGAGGCGCTGGAGGTGGAAATCTATCCGGGCTTCGCCGCCGCCGAAGTGCTTTACCGCGAGGACGGGGCGGTGGCCGGCGTGGCGACGGGCGACATGGGCATCGGGCGCGACGGCGACCCCAAGGCGACGCACGAGCCCGGCATAGAGCTGCGCGCCAGATACACAATGTTCGCCGAGGGCTGCCGCGGATCGCTCGGCAAGCAGCTTATGGACCGCTTCGACCTACGGCGGGATTGCCAGCCGCAGACCTACGGCATCGGCATCAAGGAGCTGTGGGATGTCGATCCGGCGGTCCACGAGCCGGGGCTGGTGGTCCATACCGCCGGCTGGCCGATGGACGGGCGCACCTATGGCGGCTCCTTCCTCTATCACCTGGCGGGCGGGCAGGTGGCGGTCGGTTTCGTCATCGCTCTCGACTACCGCAATCCCTGGCTCAGCCCCTTCGACGAATTCCAGCGCTACAAGACCCATCCCAGGATCCGCCCCTTCTTCGAAGGCGGGCAGCGCGTCGCCTACGGGGCCCGTGCCGTGAACGAGGGCGGGATCCAGGCGCTGCCGAAGCTCGTGTTTCCCGGCGGCGCGCTGATCGGCTGCGAGGCGGGGTTCCTCAACGTGCCGCGCATCAAGGGCAGCCACGGCGCCATGAAGACCGGCATGCTGGCCGCCGAGGCGGCCTTCAGCCGGCTGTCGGAAGGCTCGGAAGGGGGCGACGAGCTCACGGCCTATCCGGAGGCCTTCCGCGCGTCCTGGCTGCATGACGAACTCCACCGGGCGCGCAATGTCCGCCCGGGCTTCCGCTGGGGCCTTGCGGCCGGGATGCTCCATGCGGGTTTCGACCAGATGCTGCTGCGCGGCCGGGCGCCCTGGACGCTGCGCCATCACAGCACGGACCATGCCGCCACCGGCCGGCACGAGGACCACAAGCCGATCGAATACCCGAAGCCGGACGGGGTGGTGTCCTTCGACAAGCCGTCCTCCGTCTATCTTTCGGGCACCAATCACGAAGAGGACCAGCCGGTCCACCTGGTGCTGAAGGACGCGGAGATCCCCATCCGGGTCAATCTCGCCGAATTCGATGCGCCCGAGCAGCGCTACTGCCCGGCCGGGGTTTACGAGATCGTCGAGGACGGCGGCGGCCCGCGCCTTCAGATCAACGCGCAGAACTGCGTCCACTGCAAGACCTGCGACATCAAGGACCCGACCCAGAACATCGTCTGGACGGTGCCGGAAGGCGGCGGCGGACCCAACTATCCGAACATGTGAGGGCGGGCGAATGCGCGCCTTTGTTCTGGCACTTGCGCTTCTGTTCTCGGCCGCTTGCCGCCCGCAGGCTGCCCCGGCGCTCACCGACTGGCTCGCGGCCCGCTATGCGGAGCAGCAGTTCGACATCGGCACCGCGGAAGACTTTTACCGGCGCGTATTGGAGGCCGACCCCGGCAACCTCAAGGTCCAGGGCCACCTCCTGCGGATACGGGTCGCGGCGGGCGACGGCGAAGCGAGTCTCGCCCTTGCCCGGCGGATGGACGCATCCCCGGCGACCGACGTGCCCGGCGGCCGGTCGCTGGACAAGGCCCTGGTCGCGATGCGCCTGGCCATGGACGACATGAGGCAAGGGAGCTGGCAGGCCGCGGCCAACCGGCTCGAAACGCCCGGGAGCAAGGCGTTGCCGGAGGCCGTCCGGATGCTCGGGCTTGCATGGGCGCGCCACGCGGCAGGCGATGCTCCGGGGGCCGAAGAGGCGCTTTCCAGAGCGGAAAAAACCAAGGGCGCCCGCGGCTGGGCACAATTGCACCGCGCCCTTCTCCTCCAGGCATCGGGCCGGATGGAGGAGGCCGGCAGCGCGTTCGAGCGGTTCCGCGAAACCGGTTTCGGCGCACGGGGCGTGCTGGCGGATGCGGCGTTCCGGGCGGCGGCCGGCGATGCCGAAGCCGCACGGCGGCAATTGCAGCGCTACCTCCTCATGAGCGGGCAGCCCCATGTCGAGGGGCCGGCCGGCCTCGAACCGCTCGTTTCGACGCCGTCGGAGGGTGTCGCCGAAGTGTTGTTCGGCATGGCCGATGCGCTGAACCGCCGCCGCGTTCCCGTCGCCCTTCTCTATGCCCGGCTCGCGGCCATGCTCAATCCGGACCACGGCGCCGCGGTGCTGCTGGCGGGGGACATTCTCGCTGACCGGGACCGGTTCGACGAGGCGGTGGCGGCCTACCGGGCCGTGCCGGTCGACTCGGTCCTGCGGGCGACCGCCGAGGCGCGGCGCGCCCGGGCCTATGCCTCGCTGGACCGGTTCGAGGACGCGGCCGCGATTCTGGAAGCGGAGGCCAGCGCGCGTCCGGAAGACCCGTTTCCGCTCGGCGAACTCGGCCATCTGCTGCGCGGCGAGGAGCGGTACGAGGATGCGGCGGCCGCCTATGACCGCGCGATTGCCCGGATCGGGGGACAGGCCGAGGCCCGCCACTGGCGGCTTTATTACGGCCGCGGCATTGCGCTCGAGCGCACGCGCCGCTGGAACCGCGCCGAGCGGGACTTCCTGAAGGCGCTCGAATTCGTGCCGAACCAGGCCTATGTCCTCAACTATCTCGGCTATTCCTGGGTCGATCGCGGCGAACGCTACGAACGCGCCGAGGAGATGCTGGCCAAGGCCGTCAAACTGCGGCCGGGGGACGGTTACATCGCCGACAGCCTGGGGTGGGTGTATTTCCGCACCGGCCGTTACGGCGAGGCAGTCGGTCAACTTGAGCGCGCCGCGGCGCTGACTCCGCTGGACCCGGTGGTCAACGAACATCTGGGCGACGCCTACTGGAAGGTCGGCCGCCGGCTGGAGGCCGGGTTCCAGTGGCAGCGCGCGCTGGATTTCGACCCCGACCCGGAGCGCGTCGAAGGGCTGCGCCGGCGCCTTGAATGCGGGCTCGCCTGCAATTGAGCGCCGGGCGCCGGAGCGGCTGAGTCCCGTGTTGCGCGAGCCGGCGCCGGCAAAGGTCAATCTCTATCTGCATATCGTCGGGCGGCGCGGGGACGGGCTGCACCTGCTGGAAAGCCTGGTCGCCTTCGCCGAGGCGGCCGACATGCTTTACGCCGGGCCCGCCGAGCGTCTCAGCCTGGAGGTCGTCGGACCGTTCGCGCGCGCGCTGGAAGGCGAGGCGGACAATCTGGTG
The DNA here is from genome assembly GCA_022827685.1 of Alphaproteobacteria bacterium. Classification (GTDB taxonomy): domain Bacteria; phylum Pseudomonadota; class Alphaproteobacteria; order Bin95; family Bin95; genus Bin95. The sequence continues at coordinate 134,338 of JAJEIH010000049.1, read as the reverse complement.
TTGCGGGCGGCAAGCACGCTGGCGCCGGGGCGGGGCGCCCGGCTGGTGCTGGAGAAGAACCTGCCGGTGGCGGCCGGCATCGGCGGCGGCTCGGCCGACGCGGCGGCGGCGCTGAGGCTGCTCTCGCGGCTGTGGGGCGTAGAGGCTGACCTGCCGGCGCTGGCGGCCGGGCTCGGCGCCGATGTGCCGGTTTGCCTCGCCGGCGCAACCTGCGCCGTGGCCGGCATCGGCGAGCGGCTCACACCCCTGCCGGGCTGGCCCGCGCCGCCTCTGCTGCTCGCCAATCCGGGCGTCGTCCTGCCGACGCCCGGCGTGTTCGGCGCGCGGCGCGGCCCCTTCCGCGAGAGCCGCCCCTGGCCGGAGACCGTGGCGGACCTCGCCGGCTGCGCGAACGACCTGACGGAAGCCGCCATATCGCTCGCGCCCGAGATCGCCGGCACGCTGGCGGCGCTCTCAACGCTTGACGGCGCGCTGTTCGCCCGCATGTCAGGCAGCGGCGCCACCTGTTTCGCCGCCTTCGCCGACAGGGCCGCCCGGGACCGCGCCCGCGAAGCGCTGCGCACACGGCATCCAGGCTGGTGGGTCGCCTGAGCCCGGCTAACGGTTCAGGAAATTGAGGGGCAGGCCGGGGCGGTCCCAGGGCAGGGAGACCAGCCGACCGGACATGGAGAGGGTGATGTAGGCGGTGCGCAGCCCCTCGCCGCCGAAGGCGATGTTGGTCGTCACCGGGTCCGGCATCGGCACATGCTCCGCCGCGCCGCCGTCCGGCGGGATGACGGTGACGCCGCCATTGTGGATGGTGGCGACGCAGATGCGGCCGTCGGCCTCGACCGCGAGCGAGTCGAAAAATTGCAGGCCCGGCGCGCCGTGGAGGCAGCGCCCGCGATGGCCGCGCACGGTCTTGCCCCCCGAGCCGGCGATGACGCCCGGCGCCTCCAGGTCGAAGGCGATGAGGCGCGCGGTCTCGGTCTCCGCCACATAGACGCGGTCCTCCTCCGGCGAGAGGCCGACGCCGTTCGGCGCGTGGAGCGGCCAGACGGCCTCGCGGACCGGCCCGCCGTCCGCCGGCGCGTAGAAGAGGCCGGTCACGTCCCGCACCCGGCCGCGCTCCTTGCCGTTGTCGGTGAACCAGAGGCCGCCCGTCCGGTCGAAGACGAGGTCGTTCGGCCCCTTGAGCGGCTCGCCCCCGCAGTCGCGCCAGACCGTTTCGACCGCGCCGGTTTCCAGGTCGATGCGCTGGATCGATCCGCCTTCATAGTCGCGCGCGCAGCCGATCGGGAAGAGCCTGCCGCCGCGGTCGTACCACTCCATGCCGCCATTGTTGCAGACCCAGAGCCTGCCGTCGGGGCCGAGCGCGGCGCCGTTGGGGCCGCCGCCCGTCTCCGCCGCGACCGTTCGCGCGCCGTCCGGGGCGATGCGCGCGATGCGCCCGGCCGCGATCTCGCAGACCAGAATGTCGCCGCCGGGCAGCGCCACCGGCCCCTCGGGAAACCGGAGCCCGCCTGCGATCTCCCTGAGTGCCGTCATGTCGCGCACGCCCCTCCCGTTCGCTATACTCGCCGGCCGCAACCTCAGGGAGCGGCCCTACCCATGGACGGAAGCCCGACCATCCATTTCAGCGCGTGCCCGCACGATTGCCCTTCGACCTGCGCGCTCGAGGTCGAACGCTTCGACGCCCGCAGCATCGGCCGCGTCCGGGGGGCGCGCGACAACGACTATACCGCCGGCGTGGTCTGCGCCAAGGTCGCGCGCTACGCCGAGCGCATCCACCATCCGGACCGGCTGCTCCACCCGATGGTCCGCACCGGCCCCAAGGGCTCGGGCAGGTTCGAGCGCATTTCCTGGGACTCCGCTCTCGACCTCTGCGCCGAGAAGTTCCTGGAGGCCGAGGCGAAACTCGGGCCGGAGACCGTCTGGCCCTACTATTATGCCGGAACGATGGGCCTGGTGCAGCGCGACGGCATCAACCGCCTCCGCCATGCCAAGCGCTATTCCGGCTTCCACGCCACCATCTGCACGACGCTCGCCTGGAACGGCTTCATCGCCGGCACCGGCAGGCTCGCCGGCTCCGACCCGCGCGAAATGGCGAAGGCCGACCTGCTGGTGATCTGGGGCACCAACGCCGCCAGCACCCAGGTGAATGTGATGACCCACGCGGTCCGCGCCCGCAAGGAACGCGGCGCGCGCATCGTCGTCATCGACGTCTATCGCAACGAGACGGCCAGGCAGGCCGACCGCTTCCTCTGCGTGCGTCCGGGCACGGACGGCGCGCTCGCCTGCGCGATCATGCATGTGCTGTTCCGCGACGGCCATGCCGACCGGGCCTATCTGGAGGCGATGACCGACGCGCCGGCGGAGCTGGAAGCGCATCTGGCGGACCGCACGCCGGAATGGGCGGAGGCGATCTCGGGCGTGCCGGCCGCCGAGATCGAGGCGCTGGCCGGCGAGATCGGGCGGACGAAACGCACCTATCTCCGGCTCGGATACGGCTTCTCGCGCCAGCGCAACGGGGCGGTCAACATGCACGCCGCGTCGTGCATCGCCGCGGTCACGGGCGCCTGGAAATATGAGGGCGGCGGCGCCTTCCACAACAACGGTGCGATCTATGGCTGGGACAAGTCGCTGATCGAGGGGCTGGACGTGCGCGACCCGGATGTGCGCCTCTTGGACCAGACGCGCATCGGCCCGGTGCTGACCGGCAATCCCGCCGACCTGCAGGGCGGCCCGCCGGTGACCGCCATGCTGATCCAGAACACCAACCCGATGATGGTGGCGCCGGAGCATCTACTGGTCCGCGCCGGCTTCGAGCGCGAGGACCTGTTCGCCTGCGTGCATGAGCAGTTCATGACCACGACGGCGCAAATGGCCGATCTCGTGCTGCCGGCGACCATGTTCCTCGAGCATGACGACATCTACCAGGGCGGCGGGCACAGCTATGTCATCCCCGGGCCGAAGATCGTCGAGCCGCCGGGCGAGTGCCGGTCGAACCACGAAGTGACGGCGGCGCTTGCAAAGCGGCTCGGGGTGGACCATCCGGGCTACGCCATGACCGCGGCCGAGGTGGCCGACGAGACGCTCCGGCGCTCCGGCTATCCGGGCTTCGAGGAGTTGAAGGCGGAGCGCTGGACCGATGCCCAGCCGGACTTCCGCACCGCGCACTACCTGGACGGCTTCGCCTGGCCGGACGGCAGGTTCCGCTTCAAGCCGGACTGGGGGGCGTTCTCGCCGCGTTCCCACAACAATGCGGCCGGCATGCCCAGCCTGCCGGACCACTGGGACGCGATCGAGAACGCCACGGACGACAAGCCGTTCCGCATGGCGACCTCGCCGGCGCGCGGCTATCTCAACTCCTCCTTCACCGAGACGCCCACCTCGCAGCAGCGCGAGGGGCGGCCGACAGTGATGATCCATCCCGAGGACGCGGACGCGCTCGGCATTCCGGACGGCGGGCGCACGCGGGTCGGCAACGACAAGGCGTCGGTGGTCGTCCATGCTCGGCATTTCGACGGCGTGAGGCGGGGCGTCGTGGTGGTGGAGAGCATCTGGCCGCATGAGGCGTTCGAGGAGGGGCTCGGCATCAACGCGCTCACCTCCGCCGATGCGGCGCCGCCCGTCGGCGGCGGCGTGTTCCACGACACGGCGGTCTGGGTGCGCGCCGCCTGATGGCCGTTGCGCTCGAAGCGGTCGCCGCCGCGACCGAAGGGCGCTTGCACGGCGATGGCGGGGTCACGGTCGGGCGCCTCGTGCATCCCGTCGAGGCGCGCCGGGCGGACGACCTCATCTTCCTGATGGAGGCACGCCATGCCGGCATGCTGGCGGAGTCGCCTGTCCGCGCCGCCGTGCTGCCGGAAGGGGCGGCGCCGCCCGAGGGCGCGCTTGACGCCTGGGTCGAGGTGGAAGCGCCGCGCTATGCGCTGGCCGGGCTGGTGGCCTTGTTCGAGCCGGGGCCGTATGCGCCGCCGGGCGTGCATCCGACGGCGGATGTCGCCGGGGACGCGGTGCTGGGCGCGGGCGTTTCGCTCGGCCCGTTCGTGTCGGTCGGGCCGGGGGCGGAAATCGGCGCGGGCGCGCGCATCCTTGCCCACGCCTCGGTCGGGGCGGGCGCGCGCATCGGGCCCGACTGCCTGATCCATGCAGGCGCGCGCATCGGCGAAGGGGTGGTGCTCGGCGCGCGCGTCATCCTGCAGGCCGGCGCGGTCATAGGCGCGGACGGCTTCAGCTATGTGACACACGGGCCGGCCTCCTTCGAGGTGGCGCGGCGCTCCGGGGACTATCACGGGGTGGTCAATGAGCGCGTCCGGCGCATCGGCTCGCTCGGCCGGGTCGAGCTCGGCGACGATGTGGAGGTCGGCGCCAACAGCTGCATAGACCGCTCCAATATCGGGGCCACCCGCATCGGCGCGCGCACCAAGATCGACAATCTCTGCCAGATCGCCCACAACATCACCATCGGCGAGGACTGCCTGATCTCCGGCAACACCGGCATCGCCGGCAGCACGCGGATCGGCGACCGGGTGGTGCTGGGGGGCGCCGCCATGCTTGCCGACCATATCGAGATCGGCGACGACGCGGTGGTCGGGGGTGCGGCGGCGGTCTGGAAGTCGGTGCCGGCGGGCCAGGTCTGGGTCGGCTATCCGGCGCGGCCCAAATCCGTCTATCTCGCCGCCCAGGCGCATCTCGCGCGCATGGGCCGCGTCGCGACTCAGCTGCGCCGCCTCGCCGCGCGCGTGCTCTCCCTCGAAGGCGGCTCCGGCCGGCCCTGAAGGCGCGGCCGGGCCGAGGTCAGGCGCGCTCGATATTGCCGCTCCGGAGCGGAATCCCGAACTCGCGGTGGCAGATCTCGGCGAGTTTCCTGACGCCGCCGCGGATCTCCTCCACGGTCGGGTTGCCGAAACAGAGCCGGATGCGCGAGCGGGCGGGCTCTGCGTCGGCGGACCATTCCGGGCCGGGATTGATGGCGATGCCGGCGGCGGCCGAGGCCGCGGCCAGTTTCATCGCGTCCACCGCGTCGGGCAGGGAAATCCACAGGAAGATGCCGCCCTCCGGCGGCACGAACTCCGCCGCGGTGCCGAAATGCTCCTCCAGCGCCCCGGTCATGGCGTCGAGCTTCTCCTTGAGCAGCCCCGTTACATGATCGACATGGGTATCGAAGCGGGTCCGGCAGTACTCCGCCAGCATCAGCTGCTCGAGCGCGCCGGTGCCGCCGTCGGTCTTGCAGGCGACCATACGGGCGATGAGGGCGGGTTCGGCGTGGATGTATCCGACCCGCAGCGCCGGCGCGATGGTCTTCGAGAACGACCCGCAATGGATCACCCGGTTGCCCTCGTCCATCGCCGCGATGGCGGGCGGGCGTTCGCCGGTCCACAGCAGGTCGGCGTAGCACTCGTCCTCGAAGACGGGCACGCCGTATTCCGCCGAAAGGCGCAGCAGCTCCGCCCGCCGCGCCTCGGGCATGATGCTGCCGCCGGGATTCTGGATCGTCGGGATGACATAGATGAATTTCGGTTTCACGCCCTCCGAGGCGAGCGCGGCCAGCTTTTCGGCAAGCAGGTCCATGCGCATGCCGTCATCGTCCAGAGGAATGCCCACCGGCCTGACGCCGAGCTTGCGCAGGCGGGCGAGCGCGCTGCCGTAGCTGAACTGCTCGACCAGCACCGTATCGCCGGGACGGAGGAAGATCTCGTTGACGAGGTCCAGCCCCTGGTTCGAGCCCGAGGTGATGAGGACATTGTCGGGCGAGACCGAGAGGCCGCTGCGTTTGCGGAGCTTGGCGGCCACGAACTCCCGCAGCGGCCGGTAGCCGAGCGGCCCGCTGTCCAGCCCGTAGGTCGCCAGCGTCGCCCCTTCCCGGCGGAGCGCCGAGGCGGTCGCGGCAATCATGTCCTCGACCGGCATGCTCGCTGCATCGACATTGCCGCCGATGAAATTGTAGGGCGCGAACCCGTTCCAGCGCGGGGCCGGCGGCGGCAGGCCGGGAGCGAGCAGGGCGTCGTAATCTATGGCGGCAGGCAAGGGGCGGCTCCTTCGTTGGTTCGGGTCGGGCGCTCGGTCCGGCTATTCGGACGAGACATGCCGGCGGAGATGGACAAGGTCGGCGATATGCGCATTGCCGCCCCGGACCGTCACCCCGTGCTTCCTGAGGTTAGCCAGCGCCCGTGAAAAGGTCTCGGGCTTCATGCCCAGCCGGTTGGCGATCAGCTTCTTGTCATAGGGCAGGCGCACATCGGCGGCGGTGGCGCCGGGCCTGGGCGGCGGGCAGAAATTCAACAGGAAAGCGCCCACGCGCTGCGAGGAGTTGAGGCTGCTGCCGGTCTCGATCCGCGAGACCAGCCGCTTCAGGTTCACCGCGAGCGAGGCGAAGGTCCTGACAACCAGCTCCGGTTCTTCCCGCAACCGCTCCACATAGTCCGCGACCGGCACCGCGAGCAGCCGTCCGGCCTCGACCATTTCGCCGGAGACCGGATAGCCTTCCGGCATGCCGATCGCGCCCTCGGCGAAGGATTCGCCGGGTCCGAAGACCTCGATAATCACTTCAGAGCCGTCCGGGCGCAGGCGAAACAGCTTCACCCACCCGGACAGCACGCCGAAAAAATGGGTGACCGGCTCTCCCTGCTCGAAGATGACCGTGCGCTTGGCGCAGTCCCGGACCTCCGCGCCCCGCACCAGCGAGTGGAGCGCATCCGGCGCGAGTCCCTGGAACAGGGGAAACTGCCCGATTGTCTCCAGGTCCGCGCCGCCGACGCCCATCGCTCGCCTCCATCCGGCCGGGAATACGGTCCGGCGGAATTGCGCGAGGGTTACATTGCCGGGCGCGGCCCTGCAAGAAGTCGCTCGCGGCGTTCCGCAGCACCTTCGGCTTGACGCCCGTCAAGGAGCGGCGGGGCCGAATTCGCTACCTTGCCGGCCCGAAGCACGGAGGTAAGCGCAGTGACCCGCGGGTTCATCGTCGGCCTGCTTCTGTGGCTGTGGGTTTCGCCGCATGCCGCATGGGCCTCCGACCTGACCCGATTCCTCGCGGCGCTGTCACCCGAAACCCTGGTTCCCGGGGCGACCGGCTACGGGCCGTTGCGGGCCGATCTTCCTGTCGCCCCGGTCCTGAAAGGCGGCGAAACCGCAGGCTGGGCCTTCCTCACATCGGATTTCGTCGGCACGACCGGCTATTCCGGCAAGCCCATCCATGTCGTCGCCGCGATTTCGCCCGATGCGGTGCTCACCGGGGTCAGGCTCGTCGAGCATTCCGAGCCCATCGTGCTGATCGGCATACCGGACGCGAAAATGCGGCGGCTGACCGAGTCCTATGCCGGCATCGACCTGAAACTCGAGGCGGTTGAAGGCGGCTCGGCGCACGATCTCGACATCATCTCGGGCGCGACCGTGACGGTGATGGTGATCGACGACTCGGTCATCCGCGCCGGCCTCAAGGTGGCGCGGGCGCTGGGTCTCGGCGGCCTCGCGCCCGAGGCGGCCGCCGGCCCGGCCCGCGAGGTGGACCGGGGGAAACGCGAGGCGCTCGACTGGGCCGTGCTCGCCGGGGACGGTTCGGTGAGGGCGCTCGCGCTCGACGTCTCCCAGGTCAATGCGGCCTTCGAGGCGACCGGCGACCCCAAGGCCATCGCACGCCCGGAACGGGGCGCGCCTGAAGAGACCTTCATCGACCTGCGCGCGGCGCTCGCCAGCGTGCCGTCCATCGGGCTCAGCCTGCTCGGCGAGGCCGAATACGCCAATCTCGTCGAATGGATCGGCGAGGACGGCCACGCCCTCCTGGTCGCGGGCCGGGGGCGCTACTCCTTCAAGGGCTCGGGCTATGTGCGCGGCGGCATCTTCGACCGCATCCAGCTCATCCAGGGCGACCGGTCGATCCGCTTCTTCGACCGCGACCACAAGCGGCTCGGCGAAATCGCCGCCGGGGGCGCCCCCGCCTTCACCGAACTCGACCTCTTCCGGATTCCCGCGGATGCGGCGTTCCGGCCGGGCGAGCCCTGGCGGCTGCAACTGCTGGTCCAGCGCGCCGTCGGCGCCGTGGACAAGCGGTTCCTGACCTTCGATCTCGGCTACCGCCTGCCCGAGCGCTACCTGCTGCCGCCCGTCGCGCCGACGGCGGCAGAAGCCGGCGAGGCGGAGGCCAAGGCGGCGCTATGGCAGCGGGTCTGGCACGACCGCCGGTTCGAGATCGCCGGGCTCGCCGCCATGCTCGCGATGCTGACCGCGATCTTCTTCTTCCAGCGCCAGGTGACGAGGAATGCGCGGCTCTATTTCTGGCTGCGCATGGGATTCCTCACGGCCACGCTCTTCTTCCTCGGCTGGTATGCCAACGCCCAGCTTTCGGTCGTGAACCTGATGGCGCTGTTCGGCAGCCTGCGCACGGGCTTCGCCTGGGATGCGTTCCTGCTCGACCCGCTGGTCTTCATCCTCTGGTTCTCGGTGGCGGCGGCGCTGATCTTCTGGGGGCGGGGCGCCTATTGCGGCTGGCTGTGCCCCTTCGGCGCCCTGCAGGAACTCACCAACAAGGCGGCGCGCGCGCTCCGCGTGCCGCAATGGGAGCTTCCCTGGGGCCTGCACGAACGGCTCTGGCCGGTGAAGTATGTGCTGTTCCTCGGCCTGTTCGGCATCTCGCTCGCCTCGATTCCGCTGGCCGAGACCTTCGCCGAGGTCGAGCCGTTCAAGACCGCCATCGTGCTGAAATTCGCCCGCGAATGGCCGTTCGTGCTGTTCGCCGTTTCGCTGCTGGCCGCCGGGCTCTTCGTCGAGCGTTTCTTCTGCCGCTATCTCTGCCCGCTCGGCGCCGCGCTCGCGATCCCCGCGCGGGTCCGCATGTTCGCCTGGCTGCGGCGCTACCACGAGTGCGGCCATCCCTGCCAGCTCTGCGCGAACGAGTGCCCCGTCCAGGCCATCCACCCGACGGGCGAGATCAACCCGAACGAATGCGTGAACTGCCTGCACTGCCAGGTGCTCTACCAGTCCACGGCCAAATGCCCGGTCTGCATCAAGCGGCAACGGAGCCGGGAACGCCTCGCCCGCAGCGCCGGCGCGCTCAGCGCCGCGCTCGCCGGGGCGCCCAATCCACCCACATCCCGGAAGGAGGGAAGTCCATGACAGGCAAAGCGAATAAACTCCGCGTCACCCGGCGCGGCCTCATGCGGGCGACCGCAAGCGGGGCGGTGGCGGCGGCGGCGACGGCCGCTGCGGGCGTCGCAAACCCGCCGCGCGCACACGCCGCCGCGGGCAGCCACGCGCTCGCGCCCGGCCAGCTCGACGACTATTACGGCTTCTGGTCGTCCGGCCAGACGGGCGAGCTGCGCATTCTGGGCATCCCGTCCATGCGCGAGCTGATGCGCGTGCCGGTCTTCAACCGCTGCTCGGCGTCGGGCTGGGGCCAGACCAATGAGAGCCTCAAGGTGCTGACCGAGGGCCTCCTGCCGGAAACCAAGGCGTTCCTCGCCGCCAGGGGCCGCCTCACCTACGACAATGGCGACCTCCACCACCCGCATATGTCGTTCACCGACGGCACCTATGACGGCCGCTACCTGTTCATGAACGACAAGGCCAACACGCGGGTCGCGCGGGTGCGCTGCGACATCATGAAGTGCGACAAGGTCATCGAGATCCCGAACGCGGCGGACATCCACGGCCTGCGCCCGCAGAAATACCCGCGCACAGGCTATGTCTTCGCCAATGGCGAGCACGAGACGCCGCTCGTCAATGACGGCAAGATCCTCGACAGCCCGGAGGACTACGTCAACATCTTCACCGCCATAGACGGCGACACGATGACGGTCTCCTGGCAGGTGATGGTCTCCGGCAATCTCGACAATTGCGACGCCGACTACCAGGGCAAATACGCCTTCGCCACCAGCTACAACTCCGAGATGGGGATGACGCTGGCCGAAATGACCGAGAGCGAGACCGACCACTGCGTCATCTTCGACATCAAGGCCATCGAGGCGGGCGTGGCGGCCGGCGACGGGCAGGTGCTGAACGGGGTGCGCGTGCTCGACGGGCGCAAGGGCTCGAAATACACGCGCTACGTGCCGATTCCCAACAGCCCGCACGGCTGCAACACCGCCCCGGACAAGCGCCATGTCGTCATCAACGGCAAGCTCTCGCCCACGGTCTCGGTCATCGACGTGACGAAGGTGGATGCGCTGTTCTCCGAGAACGCCGATCCGCGGTCCTGCATCGTCGCCGAGCCGCAGCTGGGCCTGGGGCCGCTCCACACCGCCTTCGACGGCAAGGGCGGCGCCTTCACCACGCTCTTCCTCGACAGCCAGGTGGTGAAGTGGGACCTGGAAAAGGCCGTGCGCGCCTATGCGGGCGAGGACGTGGACCCGATCATCTCCAAGGTCGATGTCCAGTACCAGCCCGGACACAACCACACCACGATGGGCGAGACGGCCGAGGCGGACGGCAAGTGGCTCGTTTCGATGAACAAGTTCTCCAAGGACCGCTTCATCAATGTCGGGCCGCTGAAGCCCGAGAACGAGCAGCTCATCGACATCTCGTCGGACGAGATGAAGGTGGTCCATGACGGGGCGACCTTCGCCGAGCCGCATGACTGCATCATCGTGCGCCGGGACATCGTGAACCCGAAGACCATATGGGACCGGGACGACCCGATCTTCTCCGACGCCGTCAGGCAGGCGGCGGCGGACGGCGTCGATCTGGAGGACGGCGCCGAGGAGCCGATCCGCGACGGCAACAAGGTGCGCATCTACATGTATTCGGTCGCGCCCGAGTTCTCGATGGAGAAGTTCACGGTCCGGCAGGGCGACGAGGTGACGATCTACATCACCAATCTCGACGATGTGGACGACGTGACCCACGGCTTCTGCCTGTCGAATTACGGCATCGCCTTCGAGATCGCGCCGCAGGCGACGGCCTCGGTCACCTTCACCGCCGACCGCCCGGGGGTCCACTGGTTCTACTGCCAGTGGTTCTGCCATGCGCTCCACATGGAGATGCGCGGGCGGATGTTCGTCGAGCCGAGAGCCGCGTGATGCTCCGCGCCGGGCTCGCGCTGGCCCTTATCGCTTCGCCCGCGCTCGCGGCGGAGCGGGAGGTGCCCGCGCGGCCCGGCGCGCTGGCCGCCGCCATCGAAGCCGCCGGGACGGGGGATGTGCTCCTCCTTGCTCCCGGCACCCATGAAGGCGGCGTGGAGATCGACCGGCCGCTCGTGCTGCGGGGCCGGGCCGGCGCCGTCATCGCCGGCCCCGGAACCGGCAGCGTCATTTCCGTGCTCGCGCCGGATGTCGAGATCGGCGGGCTGGAGATACGCGGCTCCGGCTCCTCGCACGAGACCATCGATTCCGGCATCCGGCTCGGCCGGAAAGCCGCCCGCGCCCTGGTCCGGGGCAACCGGCTCCTCGGCAATCTCCACGGCGTCGATATCCACGGCGCGCGCAATGCCCGCGTCGCCGGCAATGTCATCGAGGGGCGCCGGGACCATCGCGTCAATGCCCGCGGCAACGGCGTCTATGTCTGGAACGCGCCCGGCGCGGTCGTGGAGGGCAACGACATCCGCTGGGGCCGGGACGGCATCTTCGTCAATACCTCGAAGAAAAACATCTTCCGGAACAACCGGTTCCGCGACCTGCGCTTCGCGGTCCACTACATGTACGCCCACAGCAGCACGGTCGAGGGCAACCTCTCCATCGGCAACGACCTCGGCTACGCGATCATGTATTCCAAGCGCGTGAAGGTGCTCGGCAACGCCTCTGTCGGCGACGCCGAGCACGGCATCATGCTGAACTACGCCAACAGCTCGAAGGTTCGCGGCAATCTCGTGCTGGACGGGGCCAATCGCTGTGCCTTCATCTACAACGCGCACAAGAACCGGATCGAGGACAACCGGTTCGAGGGTTGCGCCATCGGCATCCACTTCACCGCAGGCTCCGAGCGCAACGCAATCTCCGGCAATGCCTTCATCGCCAACCGCACGCAGGTGAAATATGCCGGCACCCGGTGGATGGACTGGTCCGAGAAGGGCCGCGGCAACCACTGGTCCGACTTCGCCGCCTTCGACCTCGACGGCGACGGCATCGCCGACGCCCCCTACCGCCCGAACGATGCGATGGACCACGTGCTGTGGCGCCAGCCGGCGGCGAAATGGCTGCTCGGCGCGCCGGCGGTGCAGCTCGTGCGCTGGGCGCAGGCGGCCTTTCCCGCGCTCCTGCCGGGCGGCGTCATCGACAGCCACCCGCTGATGCGGCCCGTCGAGGTCCGGGTTCCCGGCTGGGGAGGGGGCGATGGCGGTTAGCGCGCTTTCCGTCTCGGCCGTCAGCAAGGCCTACGGATCCCGCCCGGTGCTGCGGGAGGTGTCGCTGGAGGTCGACGCCGGCGAGCGGGTCGCGCTGCTCGGCCATAACGGCGCCGGCAAGACGACGCTGATGAAGCTTGCGCTCGGGCTCGTTGCGGCAGACGGCGGATCGGTCTCGGTCGGGGGCGCCGCCGCCGGAAGCGCCGCCGCACGGGAGGCGGCGGCCTATCTGCCGGAAGCGCTCGCCTTTCATCCGGCGCTCACCGGGCGCGAGCAGCTGGCCCTGTTCGCGCGCCTCGCCGGCGTTTCGCGGGCGGCTGTCCCGGGCCTGCTCGACCGCGTCGGCCTCGGGGATGCGGCCGACCGGCGCATCGGCGCCTGGTCCAAGGGCATGCGCCAGCGGCTCGGCCTCGCCCAGATGCTGCTCGGCCGCCCGGCCCTGGCCCTGCTGGATGAGCCGACAAGCGGCCTCGACCCGGTTTCGCGCCACGAGCTCTACGCGATTATCGACGAGATGGCCGGGCAGGGGACCGCCGTCCTGGTCGCAAGCCATGCGCTCACCGAACTGGAGGCCCGCACCGACCGGATCGCGATCCTGCGCGAGGGCCGCATGGTCGCCTGCGACGCGCTTGCCCGCCTGAGGGACGAGGCGGGGCTGCCGGTCCGCCTCCGGGTCACGGCAAGCGGAGAGCGCGCCGCCGACCTCCAGGCCCGCATCGGCGGCGAGCGCCTGAACGGCGCCTCGGTCGAAGTCCTGTGCCCGCCCTCGGAGAAGATGGCGCGGCTTGCCGAGATCGCCGGCCTCGGCGGGCTCATCGCGGACCTGGACGTTGCGCAGCCGAGCCTGGAGGACATCTACCGGCATTACTCCGAGGGGGCGTCGCCGTGATCGCCCGCATGCTCGCCGTTGCCGGGGCGGAGTTCCGCATCGCGCGGCGCAACCGCTGGGCGCTGACGGCGGCGGTGCTGATGCTGCTGTTCGCGCTTGCGCTCACATTCGCCGGCTCCGCGCCGACGGGTTCGCTCGGCGTCGATCTGCTCACCGTGTCGGTCGCCTCGATGACGACGCTGGCCGTCTATCTGACGCCGCTGCTGGCGCTGCTGCTGTCTTTCGATGCAGTTGCCGGCGAACGCGAGCGGGGCAGCCTCGCGCTGCTGCTGAGCCACCGCCTGACGCGGGGGGAACTGCTTGCCGGCAAGCTGGCTGCGCATCTGGCGGTGCTGGCGCTCGCCATGGCGGCGGGGTTCGGCGCGGCCGGGCTCGCGGCGGCGGCGGCCGGCGGCGCAGGGCCCGAGAGCCTTGCCGCGCTCATCCGTCTGATCGGCTCCTCGATCCTTCTCGGCGCCACCTTCCTCGCGCTCGGCTATGCGGTCTCCGCCCTTGCCGGCAGCACGGCCGGCAGCGCCGGGATGGCGGTCGGGATCTGGCTGGTGCTGGTCGTGCTCTACGATCTGGGTCTTCTCGGCGCCGTGGTGGCGGACGAAGGTGGCTTCTTCACGCAGGCGCTGTTCCCGTGGCTGCTCGCGCTCAACCCGGCCGACGCATTCCGGCTCTGGAACGTGGCCGCCTCCGGGCAGGTCGCGCTGGCGAGCGGCATGACCGGGGCCGCCGGGGCGCTGCCGGGCGGAGCGCCGCTCGCCTCGCTCCTTCTCTGGCCGGTCGCGGCGTTCGCTCTCGCCCGGCTTGCCATTTCGAGGACCGCGCCGTGAGGCGTCTGGCGCTCGTCCTCCTGCTTCTGGCAGGCTGCGGCGAGGAGGAAGCCGCGCTGCCCGAGCCCGTGCGCCTGACGGCCGAGGCCCTCGGCCACTACTGCATGATGACGGTCCTCGACCATGACGGACCCAAGGCCCAGATCCATCTCGAGGGCGTCCCCGAGCCGATTTTCTTCGTGCAGGTCCGCGATGCGCTCGCCTATGCGAAAGGCCCGGAGCGGAGCGCCGACCTGCTCGCCATCTATGTCTCGGATATGGGCGCGGCGCCGAGCTGGGCCGAGCCCGGTCCGGACAACTGGGTCCTTGCCGAGGGCGCCAGCTTCGTGGTCGGCGGGGAGGTCCGGGGCGGCATGGGGGCGCCGGAGATCGTGCCCTTCTACTCGGCCGAGGCCGCCGCCCGCTTCGCCGCCCGGCATGGCGGCGAGGTGCGCGCCTTCGCCGACATTCCGGTCGGCGCCGTTCTGGCGCCCGTCGAGGTCAAGCTTGCCGATGGAGACCGGCAATGAAACTCTCCCGGCGCCGTTTCCTCGCCGTTTCGGCCGCCGCCGGCCTCGCCTGGAGCGCTCCGGCCCGGGCCGGGACATTCCGGTGGCGGGGCGTCGCGCTCGGAGCCCCGGCCTCGATGACGCTTGCAGGCCTGGACCGCGCCGCGGCAGCCGCGCTCGCCGGGCGGGTCGAGGACGAGATTTCACGCATGGAGGGCATTTTCAGCCTCTACCGCGCCGATTCCGAACTCTCCCGGCTGAACCGCGCCGGGCGGCTCGAACACCCCTCGCACGAAATGCTGGAACTGCTCGACCTTGCGCGGCTCGTGAACGGGACCACGGGCGGCGCGTTCGACCCGACGGTGCAGCCATTCTGGCGGCTGCACGCAAGGGCGGCCGCCGAAAGCCGGGCGCCGGCGGGCGACGAAATGCGCGCCGCGCTGCGCGCCTCGGGCTGGCGCCATGTGCGGCTCGGGCCCGGCCTCATCCAACTCGGCCGGCCCGGCATGGCGCTTACGCTGAACGGAATCGCGCAAGGCTATATCGCCGACCGGGTGGCCGCTTTGCTGCGCGGGCGCGGGCTGGTCGATGTGCTGGTCGATACCGGCGAGACGAAGGCGCTCGGCCGGCGCGCGGACGGGACGCCCTGGCGCGCGGGGATCGTCATGCCCGACGGAACGCCCGTCGCCCGCAAGACGCTGTCCGGGCGGGCGCTTGCCACCTCCGCCCCGCTGGCGACGCTTGTGGACGCCGCCAGGGGAGCGGGCCACATTCTCGATCCCCGGACCGGAGAGCCGGCTGCGCGCTGGCGTCTTGCCTCGGTATCCGCGCCCCGCGCCGCGCTCGCGGATGCGCTCTCGACCGCGTTCTGCCTCATGGACCGCCCCGCCATGGACGCCGCGCTCGCGCGCCACCCCGGGGCGGCGCTGGAGGCGCTTGTCTCGTGAGCCCGTCGAAGGAGGAGAAACCGATGAACTTCGCCCGCCTGCTCATCGTGGCCCTCGGCATCGGCCTTGCCCTGCCCGCCTTCGCCGAGGGCGATCCTGCCAAGGGCAAGAAGGTCTTCCGCAAATGCAAGGCCTGCCACACCGTCGGCGAAAAGGCCAAAAACAAGATCGGGCCCGTGCTGAACGGGATCATCGACAACGAGATCGCCTCCGTGGAGGGCTTCAAATATTCCAGGGCCTTCCTGGCGAAGAAGGAAGAAGGGTTCGTGTGGACGGTCGAGGTGCTCGACACCTACCTGGCCAAGCCGAGGAAGCTCATCAAGGGCAGCAAGATGAGCTTTGCGGGCCTGCGCAAGGAAAAGGACCGGGCGAACGTGATCGCCTATCTGCAGACCTTCGAATAAGGCCGGCGGCCGCTTCAGCCCTTCCGGCCGGCCTTGTCCATCGCCTCCAGGACCGCGCCGCCCGTCAGCAGTTCCGGCAGCGCGATGCCGGCGGGCGCGCCCGGGCCATAGACCGCGTTGAAGGGGATGCCGTAGCGGGCGAAACGGGCGAGATAGGCCGAGATCGCCGGGTCGGGGCGGGTCCAGTCGGCGCGCATCGCCACCACATCGCCGGCGAGCCGGGCCGCGACCGGGCCCCGGTCCAGCACCGCCGCCTTGTTGAACCTGCAGGTGATGCACCAGTCAGCGGTCACATCGACAAAGACCGTGCGCCCCTCGGACACCAGCAGCCCGATCCGCGCTTCGTCGAACGCCTGCCAGCGGCCTCCGGGCGCCGCCTTGTCCATCGCCGCGGGAAGGACGACCACCGCCGCGAGGCCCGCCGCAGCCGCCGCCACGGCCCCGGCCGCGAGAAGGCGGCCGCGCAGCCGCGCCCATGCCGCCACCAGCGCCGCCGGCAAGGCGGCCGCCAGCAGCGCCCCCAGGCCGGCCGCCCAGCCGAGTTGCGCCGCAAGCACCGTCAGCAGCCACACGGCCGTGCCCGCCAGCGCCAGGCCCAGCAGGAAGCGCAGCCGCGCCATCCAGCGGCCCGGCTTCGGCAGCGCCGCCGCCAGGCCCGGAAAGGCCGCCACGCCCAGATAGGGCAGCGCCAGGCCGAGGCCGAGCGCCGTGAAGATGAGCGCGATCTCCGCCGGCCCCCGCGTGAGCGCGAAGCCGACCGCCGTGCCGACGAAGGGGGCGGAGCACGGCGTCGCCAGCAAGGTCGCGAACATGCCGGTGAGGAACGGGCCGCCACGCAGCCCGCCGGCGAAGCGCGGCGTCGGAATCTCGAAGGCGCCCCAGAGATTGGCCGCGAACAAGAGCAGCAGGAACAGCATCGCCGCCAGGAAAACCGGCTGCTGGAACTGGACGCCCCAGCCGACCGCCATGCCGGCCGCCGCCGCCGCAATCGCCGCCCCGGCCAGGAGCCAGAACGAAAAGACGACGCCCGCGGCAACGGCCAGGAACTCCACCCGCGCCCGGCCCCGCCCGGCCCCGCCGAGCCCCGCGAAATGCATGAGCTTGATGCCGAGCACCGGCAGCACGCAGGGCATGAGGTTGAGAATGACGCCGCCGGCAAGCGCCAGCGCCAGGATTATGGCGAGGCCGTATGAGGCCCTCTCGCCCGCCGGGGCCACCCGCAGGCGCTGCTCCAGCGCCTCGCCGCCGCCGGTGACGGTCGCCACCAGCTCGCGGCCGAGCAGCGCGTCCGGGCCGCCCTTCGCCCAGGCCACCGGCACCGCCAGCCCGCCCGCAGCGGGCGTCGGCCGGCCGAAGGCGGCGAAGCCCTCCGCCTCGATGAATATGTCCTCCGCCTCAATGCCGGGCAGGGCGACATGGAGGACCGCTCCGTCTCCCCCGGCGGCCAGTTCCGCCCGGCCCGCGGCCGGGTCCGGCCGGGGCGCGCGGCCGCGCCAGCGGTCAATGGCGAAGGCCTCCGCCGAGGGCCGGGCCGGGCCGGCGGGCAGGGCCAGGGCCAGCTCCGCGCTTTGCGGCACGCAGATGTCCGAACAGGTGAGATAGTCCACCCGGAGCGAGGCCTGCACCGGCTCTCCCGGCCGGGGGACCTGCACGTCCATGGGCAGCAGCAGGCCGTCCTCATAGCCGACGCTGTCTATGCCGAGAATGGTGAAGCGCGCCGGCGCCGGCCAGTAGAGGCTGGCCTCGCCCAGATTGCCGCTTCCGCTCCAGTCGAGCGCCGGCGGCAGGCCGCCCTCTCCGGGGCTGCGCCAATAGGTCTTCCATCCGGGCGCGAGCTCGAATTCGAGCCCGAGGCGCAGCCGGTCGAGATCGCCCACGGCCTCGCTCGCCGACACGAGCCGCACCGCGGCCTCCGGCGTGCGCGCCCAGGGCGAGGCGGCCGAGCGCGCCTCTCCGGCAACCGCGGTCAACGCCAGAGCCAGGGCGAGGAATCGCAGCGCCCGCCCGGCCGCCGTCATGCCCATCTGCCGCTCCGTTCGCCGCCTGTCATCCGGGCACCGTCCGCCTTCACACCCGTCCGTGCTGTGCTACACTCGAAGCCATGACGCAAGACCGCCCCGGAGAAGGCTGGCTGACCGGCCAATTCCTGATCGCCATGCCCAGCATGAGCGACCCGCGCTTCGAACGCACGGTCATCTATATGTGCGCCCACGGCGATGAGGGCGCAATGGGCCTCGTCATCAACAAATCGTTAGAATCGCTCTCCTTCACGGACCTGATGGAGCAGTTGGGGGTCGAGGACAGCGAGGCCGACATGTCGATCCTGTCCGGCGGGCCGGTCGAGACCGGGCGCGGCTTCGTGCTCCACTCCTCCGACTACGACCGGGACGGCTCGCTTGCCGTATCGGAGGATATCCGGCTGACCGCGACGATCGACGTGCTGAAGGCCATCGCCGTCGGCGACGGCCCGCAGAAGCGCCTGCTGGCGCTCGGCTATGCCGGCTGGGCGCCGGGGCAGCTCGAGGGCGAGATCCAGGACAATGGCTGGCTGACGGCGCCGGCCGACGACGCCATCCTGTTCGACGACGCGCTCGAGTCGAAATGGTCGCGCGCCATCGCCAAGCTCGGCGTGGACGCCTCCATGCTCTCCTCCTTCGCCGGCCGCGCCTGATGCCGGCTCCCGAGACGGGCTGACGGCCGGCAGGCGCCGCAGCGCGACCGCCGGTCCGGAAGCCGAGGGAGCGCCCCGCTCTCATGCCCGACAGTTCCTCTTCCAGCGTCGAGGTGCGCTATGGCTGGGCGGTCGTCTGGGCGTCGCTCATCCTGAACGCCATCGCGCTCGGCGCGCCGACATTGCTCTTCGTCGCGCTCAAGCCCATTGCCGCCGACCTCGGCGGCGAGCGCTGGGTGCCCTCATTCGCCTATTCGCTGCTCATGGTCGGCACCGGCATCGGCGGCGTCGCGATGGGCTGGTGGATGGACAAGCGCGGCATCCTCCAGCCGATCCTGTTCGGCTCCGTCATGATCTGCCTCGGCAGCCTTGTGGCGAGCCAGTCGGACGACCGCTGGGGGTTCTGGATCGCGAACGGTCTCCTGATCGGCCTGCTCGGCAAGTCGGCCATGATCGCGCCGCTCGTCGCCAATGCGACGCGCTGGTTCGACCGGCGGCGCGGGCTCGCCATCGCCATCATTGCATCGGGGCAGGGGCTGGCCGGCGCCGTCTGGCCGACGGTCTTCGGCCATTTCGAGCGGACGGTCGGCTGGCAGGAAACCTATTTCTACTACGCCGTTTTCGCGGCGGTGACGATGCTGCCGCTCTGCTGGCTCATCCGCCCGAAACCGCCGGCCCCGCCGCCCGGGCCGGTCCGCCTCGCGGCCGCCCGGGGCGGCAAGGTGCTGGACTGGCCGCCGGAAATGGTGCAGGGCGCGCTCTGGCTGGCCGTGATCGGCTGCTGCGGGGCGATGTCCATGCCCATCGTCCATCTGGTGGCCCACACCTCCGACCTCGGCTATGCGGAGGAGCGGGGGGCGGAAATCCTGTCGGTGCTGATGGTGGCGGGCTTCTTCAGCCGGATCGCCTTCGGCATGCTGTCAGACCGCATCGGTGCGGCGCCGACGCTCCTGATCGGGTCCGTGTGCCAGCTTGTCATGATGGTTGTCTTTTCCATGGTCGAGAGCCTGACGGGGCTTTACGTCGCCGCGCTCCTGTTCGGGCTCGGTTTCGCCGGCATCATGCCCTGCTACCCGCTGCTGCTGCGCCTCTGGTTCCCGGTTTCCGAGATCGGCTGGCGGGTCGGCGCGCAATACATGTTCGCGGGCGCCGGCATGGCGATCGGCGGTACGCTTGCCGGATACATATTCGACGTGACCGGCTCCTATGCGCCGGCCTTCCTTTCGGGCGTCGCCTTCAACGCCATGAATTTCATGCTGATCGCCATGCTCCACCTGCGCTCCCGCAGCCTCGGCCTCAGCCCGCGGGCCGTCTGAGCGCGGCGCAGTCCGTCAACCGCCCGGCTCCGCCAGCACGTCGGCGAGGCGGCCCAGCGCGTTGAGGGCGGGCGGGAAACCGGCATAGGGCGCGGTCTGGGCGATGGCGGCGGCGATCTCGGCCGGCGCGAGGCCCATGGCGCGCGCGGAGGCCGCGAACTTCGCCAGCGTGTCATGCAGGCCGAGCACCGCCATGCTCGCCAGCGCCACGATCATGCGCCGCCGGTGCGAGAGGCCCGGCCGGTGCCAGATCGCGCCGTAGCCGTAGAGGATCGCGATGCGGTAGAGGCCGGCCGAGCCCGCATTGCCGGGCGCGGCATAGCCCGTCTCGGCGCGCTCGCCGTGCAGCTTGTGCATCGTGGCGCGCCCGTCCGCCTCCAGCGCGGCGAGGTCGCGCGTATCTTCCTCCTCCCGGTCCGGATAGCCCAGCTGCGCGTTCAGCGTACCGAGCGCATGCGCCGCCATCGGCAGCCCGCCATAGAGGCCGCATTGCACGAAAATCTCGCGGATCTCGCGCGCCTCCAGCCCGGCCTTCACCGCCGGCCTTATGTGCGCGGCAATGTCTCCCTGCCGGTCCTTCTGCGCGAGCGCAGAGAGCACCGCCACCATGCGGTCGGCCGGCGCCAGCGCCGGGTCCGCCAGCAGCGAGCCGAAGCCCGCTTCCAGCGCAAAGGCGTCGAGCCCCGGCGCCCCCGAAGGCACCGGCAGGCCCAGTTCTTCCGCAAGCCGCGCCCCGGTTTCGCGCAGTTCCGTGCGGTCATTGGATTCGGTCATGGCGATTCCTCCTCCGGAAGCCCGGAAGGCATTTTCGTTTGTGAGAAAGCGAGTTCGAGCAGGACTATTCCGCCGGGGCCTCCGCCCGTTCGTCCGGGGCGGCGTTCCGGCCCAGGATATAGTTTTCGATGAACCCCAGCTTGCCTTCCATTCGCGCCTGGCCCTTTTCGACGGCGATCAGGCGGTCTTCGAGCCGGTCCATGCGCTTGTCGGTCCTCTGCTGCCCGGCCAGCATCAACCCGGCCAGAGCGATTCCGACGCCGAGGATTGCAACCAGTTCGGAACTGATGTCCATGCCCGTCCCTCGCGGCGGCTCCGGATCGAGCCCCTAATGCGGTTCGGGCGGACGGTAACAGCCCCGGCGCCGGCTGTCATCCGGTCCCAAGGACAGGGACCGGCTGCGGCACAAGGTCCACCCGGGGCGATCCGGAGCCCGTCGCCAACACAAAGGCGTCGAGCCCGCGGGCCGCAGACGGCCTGGAGGCTCGCCCGCACGAATTATGTCCGGCCGTCGGGCGTCCGTGGCGTGTCGCGCCGCTGCTACCCCCGCTTTGTATCCGGCTTGATTCGGCGCAGCGGTCGACATAATTTCGGATTCGTCCAGACGTTTGAAGAGCTCTCCTTGGCCGACTAAGAAATTCCGGGAGCAGTTATGACTGTGAAAAACCCTGCCCCTTCGTCCGAATTCACACTGTACAAGTTGACCGACCCGGACAGCGCATTGGGTCATGAATACGTGGCAGCAAACGAGAAACAAGCCTGTTGCATCTCGTTTTCCTCGGACCATCTTTCCGTGGACGAAGACGATTCGGAGCTTAGGCAGTATCTCGACACGGATTACGTTAGCACCGGTGAGAAAATTCATTTCCCGATCGACGACATTCGTAACATTATCGTCGATTGTTATTCATGCGAAGAATTCTCCCTGATCGCTCGCAGGAAAGCCGGGAAAATAAACAGTTTGACCATCGTGCTGGGAAGATTTGAAACCTATCGGGAACATGATTTTCAATTCATCGGCAAAGAAATCGCCTATGGTAGCGGCAAATTTTTCTTTGCGGATGACAATGGGGAAATCGCCAGCGTCATGCGAATCAGGGATATTCTGACGCCGCTCTTCGATTCCGCGGGGCCGGATTAGGCGGAGAGCAATCGTCCGCGAGGCCTCCTGGCAAGGAGGCGAACGAAGTTTGCGCCCGTCTACGCCCCGCTTTCCCCCACAAACCCGCTGACGATCCGGCAAGCCTCCGCCAGCCCGACGCGCTCCAGTGCGACGCCTTCGGGGAAGGCGCCGGCGAGGCGCGTCGGCATTCCCGGGTCGAGCAGCACGAAGACGCCCCTGTCGTCGCGGCGGCGCACGAGGCGGCCGAAGGCCTGCCTGAGCCGGAGGCGGGTCAGCATGTCGTCATAGCCGGCGCCGAAATGCGTGCGCCTCGCCTTGTGCAGGATGGTCGGCCGCGGCCAGGGCACGCGATCGAACGCGATCAGGCGGAGCGCGCGGCCCGGCACGTCCACGCCGTCGCGCACCGCGTCCGTGCCGAGCAGGCACGAATCCGGCTCGGCGCGGAAAATCTCGATAAGCGTCGCGACATCCATCCGGTCCACATGCTGGGCGATGAGCGGGATGCCCGCCGCGTCCAGCGGCCCCGCCAGTTGCGCGTGAACGGCGCGAAGCCGCGCGACGGCGGTGAAGAGCCCGAGCGCGCCGCCGCCCGCCGCCAGGAACAGGCTGCGGCAGGCCGCCGCCACCTGCGCGGCCGAGTCCCGGCGCACATCCGTCACCACCAGCGCGCGCGTCTGGGCCGGATAGTCGAAGGGGGAGGGCGCGGCGGCGCGTACGGCGGGGGCTGCGAGATGCCGGGCCCCGGTGCGCATTTCCGCCGCCTGCCAGGCCTCCTCCGGCTCCCGCGCGCTGTCGCGGAGCGTCGCGGAGGTGACGAGCAGGCCGTGGGCGGGTTCCGCCACCTCGGCGGCGAAGGGCGTCGTCGGATCGATCCAGCGCCGGTGCATGCCGACATCGCGCTCGCGGCCCTGCGCGCGCTCCAGCCCGAACCAGTCCACGAACGCTTCCGGCGGCTCGGCGTCGAGCGCCTCCAGCATGGCCGACCAGGCCGCAAGCTGCGTCTCGGCGCGGCGGTGGAGGCTGCGCGCCAGCGCCTCGATGCGGATGCGCTCGCGGCTCTCGAGGTCTTCGGCCTCGTCCGCCAGCCGGGCCAGCAGCGCGCGGCGCAGCACGCCGAGCGGCTTGCGCAGCGCCTCCAGGGCCTGCCCGAGCGCGCGGGCGGCCTCGACCAGCCCCTCGACCGGCGGCCGGCACTCGCATTCGAGGCCGTAGGCGCCGTTTGCGCGCCCGGGCGCCCGGGCCAGCACCTGCTGGCGGACGATGGCGAGGAAGCGTTCCACCGCCCCCTGCGGCGCGCCCGCGGCGAGGCGGCCGAGCCAGCCCTCCGCCGGAAGCGCGGTCGCCGCCCGGCCGGCCTCGGCGAGCGCCCCGGCCGCCTCGCCCCCGTCCGGCACCAGGTCCTCGGCGCGGCGCCTCAGCCCCCTTGCGCGCGAGCCGCCGCCTTCCGCCCCCAGCAGCCAGCGGCGCAGCTCCGCCGTCTCCAGCCCGGAAAGCTCGGCCGAGAAGGCGCTGTCGGCGGCATCGAAGAGATGGTGGCCCTCGTCGAACACATAGCGGGTCGGCAGCCAGGAATCGTCGAGCCCGCCCAGCGCCGCCTGCACCATGACGAGCGCATGGTTGGCGATGACGAGGTCCGCGCGCCGCGCGCGCCTTATGCCCCGCTCGATGAAGCAGCGCTGGTAGTGGCCGCAGGCGGAATAGAGGCACTCGCCCCGCCGGTCGCCGAGCCCGCGTATGCGCGCCGCCCCCTCCAGGTCCGGGAGCCAGGAGGGAAAGTCGCCGCCGGTCATGTCGCCGTCGCGGGTCGCGTCCGCCCAGCGCGCGGCGAGCGCCAGCGGCACGGTCTCGTTCGACGTCAGCCGGGCCGTCCGCACCGCTTCCTCCAGGTTGAGCAGGCAGAGATAGTTCTCCCGGCCCTTGCGCAGCACGACGCGGCGGCGCTTGGCGGCCGGCTCGGGGATCAGCCGATCCAGCTCGCCGTCGATCTGGTGCTGGAGGTTGCGGGTGTAGGTCGAGACCCAGACGGGCGCCTCGTTCGCCTCCGCCCAGAGGCTCGCCGGTGCAAGGTAGCCCAGCGTCTTGCCGACCCCGGTGCCGGCCTCGGCCACCACCATATGCGGCTCGCCGGCCCGCTCGCGCGGCTGGAAGGCGCCCGTGGCGGCCGATGCGTAGTCCGCCTGGCCCGGCCGGTCCTCGGCATCCGGGCCCAGCATCTCCGCGAGCCGGCGGCGGGCCTCCTCCGGCTCGACCGGTCGGTTGGACGGCTGCGGTTCCGGCGCGAATTCGGCCCAGAGCGGCAACCGGTCCCAGACGGCGAAGCCGGCGCCGCCGGCCGGGCGCCGCTCCGATACGCCGAGCGCCGCCAGCACGAACGGCCCCCAGAGCCAGCCGGCTTCCGCCGCATCGCTCGCAAGGTCGGCCGCGGCCCCGCCCGGATCCTCCATGCGGGCGAGCTCGGCGAGCAGCGCCCGCGCGGCGCCGAACAGCGTCTCCGCCGCGCGCTCCAGCGTCGCCGGGCGGGGCAGGCCGGCAGCGTCGGCGAGGCCGTTGGGCGTCGGCAGGCAGAATTGCGCCGGGCGCACGAAGGCGAACAGCTCCAGCAGGTCGTAGCTGCGGAAGGGCCGGGCCTCGGCGTCCAGCCGCCGGGAGGTCGCCGGCCCGTGAACGGCAAGCGGCGGGCGGCCGCGCGCGCGCACCGCCGCCTCCGTGGGCGCAAGCGTCTCGGGCGGACTGTCCGGTTCCAGCCAGACGGCCCGCGCCGGGCTCGCGACCAGGGCCGGCGCGCGCGGCATGACGATGCTTCTCTCCGACGCCATGCCGGGTTTGTAGAGCGGTTCCGCGAAAGAGCGAAACAGGGCCGGCGGCGCAATTCCCTTGCATGCCGGCCGCCGACGGCGCATCTTCCTCCCGGACAGCGGCACTGCGCCAGCGGAGAGACCCTGCTCTTGAGCCCCGAACTCATCGCCATACTGGGCGTCGGCATTGCACTCGCCGGCCTGCTCCTGCGGCTGAACGCGCGCATCGACCGTGTGGAGAGCAGTCTGAGCGCGCGCATCGACCGCGTGGAGAGCAGTCTGAACGCGCGCATCGACGGCATCCAGGCGGAACTGCGGGAGGTGCGGGACCGGCTTGCCCGGCTGGAAGGCAAAGTCGATATCCTGCGCGACTACATCATGCGCCGCAACGACCCCGCCCCGGCCGCCGAGTAACGAACACGCCCTTGTCCGGCACGCCTCCGCCGATGCCCAACAATGCTGCAAGCTCCGCCCGCGCCTGGCCGTTCGAGGAAGCGCGCAAGCTGCTGGCGCGCCTCGGCGGAGGCGTTCCGGACAAGGGCTATGCGCTGTTCGAGACCGGCTACGGCCCCTCCGGCCTGCCGCATATCGGCACGTTCGGCGAGGTCGCTCGCACGGCCATGGTGCGCCGCGCCTTCGCCGAACTCTCCGACGTGCCCACCCGGCTCTTCGCCTTTTCCGACGACATGGACGGCCTGCGCCGGGTGCCCGACAATGTGCCGAACGGCGAAGCGCTCGCGGCCCATCTCGGCAAGCCGCTGACCTCGGTGCCCGACCCCTTCGGCACGCATGAGAGCTTCGGCGCCCACAACAACGCCCGGCTTTGCGCCTTCCTCGACCGTTTCGGCTTCGACTACGAATTTGTGAGCGCGACCGAGTGCTATCGCTCCGGCCGGTTCGACGGGACGCTGCTCGGCGTGCTGCGGGCCTATGACGCGGTCATGGAAATCGTGCTGCCGACGCTCGGGCCCGAGCGCCGGGAGACCTACAGCCCCTTCCTGCCGGTCTGCCCGAAGACGGGCGTCGTGCTGCAGGTGCCCATCCTCCACCGCGACCCGGACGCCGGCACCGTCGTCTATGAAGACGAGAGCGGCGCACGGGTTGAACGGCCGGTCACGGGCGGCGGGTGCAAGCTGCAATGGAAGGCCGACTGGGCGATGCGCTGGCGCGCGCTCGACGTGGACTACGAGATGGCCGGCAAGGACCTGATCGACTCCGTCCGCCTTTCCGGGCGCATCTGCCGCGCGCTCGGCGGCCGGCCGCCGGAGGGTTTCATCTACGAGCTCTTCCTCGACGAGCGCGGCGAGAAGATTTCCAAGTCCCGGGGCAACGGCCTCTCCATCGAGGAGTGGCTGACCTACGCGCCGGAAGAAAGCCTGGCACTCTTCATGTTCCAGAAGCCGAAGGCGGCGAAGCGGCTCTATTTCGACGTCATCCCGCGCGCCGTGGACGACTACCGCGCCTTCCTCGCCCGCGCCGTGGGCGAGGAAGAGGAGAAGCGGCTGGAAAACCCGGCCTGGCATATCCATGACGGCGCGCCGCCGCCGCCGGAGGAAGGCATTTCCTTCTCGCTGCTGCTCAACCTGGCGGCGGCCAGCGACGCGCGGGACAAGGACACGCTCTGGGGCTTCATCTCGCGCTACGACCCGGGGACGTCGCCGGAAACGCGGCCGCAACTGGACCGGCTGGCGGATTTCGCCGTTGCCTATTGCCGCGATTTCGTCGCCCCGCAGAAGGTCTGGCGCGACCCGGACGCCAAGGAAGCGGCGGCGCTGGCGGACCTCGCCGACCGGCTGGCGGCGTTGCCGCGCGATGCCGACGGGGAGACCGTGCAGGCCGAAGTCTATGCGGTCGGCAAGGCGTATGGCTTCGAGCCGCTCAGGACATGGTTCGCCGCCCTCTACGAAGTCCTGCTGGGGCGCAAGCAGGGGCCGCGCTTCGGCTCCTTCGCCGCGCTTTACGGGCTGGCCGAGACCGAGGCGATGATCCGGAGCGCGCTCGCCCGGACCGCCGCGTGAGTCCCGCGCCTGCCGATCGGTGTCGTCGCCGGTTGCAGCCGGAAGTCTCCTTCCCCGCCTGTCCCCGCCTTCGAGCGGGGGAGCCGAGGTCCATCCCCGACTCGGAGGCTGGGGCGATGGTTGGGGAGCATGCGTTGCGAAGCCACCGAAGACTGCCGGCGTTTCATGAAAAATCTCCTCTATGCCCTCTTTTTGTTCCAAAGGGGCTTGACTCTGACCGATCGTGTAGTATGCTGTCATCAGAGGGAAGGGGCATCCGGAGCCGCTTCCCCCGGATCCGAAAAAATACCCGCAGAACCGACGGGAGAGGTGTGTTCGCCGTCTCGCGCGCGCAATCAGGCGCGCGAACCGCGCCGGCGCAAACGCGCGCCCGCACCCGCGCGCGATACGCGCAAAACAGGGACCGCCCTCCCCGACCGGAAGGAGACGAGATGACCGCAACCGACCCCGCACCGCACCGGCGGCGACGCTGGCCGCGCAGGCTCGCGGAAACAGCCCTGCATGACAAAACATGACATTTCATGACACATCGCCGGCGTCCCTCGATACGCGGCCGGCGCCGCTGCCAGAGGATTTCCGCATCCACGCAGGTCCCCGCATCCCGCTCGGCAGGGGCCATGCGGTCTCGCGGGGCTGGACGAAGGCGACGGGCGGGCGGCCGATGGGCGTCACATGGCACTGGACCGCGACATACGACCTTGCCGCCTGCGACCGCCTGCTCGGCGGCGCGGCGCCCGAGCGCAAGGGGCAGGCCTCGGCCCATTACGCCGTCGGGCGCAGCTTCGCCGAGGGCGTGTCGCGCTATGTCTCGCTCGCCAACCGCTCCTGGCATGCCGGCGTCGAGCAGAAATTGCGCTGGGACGGCCGGCCCTCGACCGCCCGCACCAAGGGCGCGCGCGCCTGCATCGGCATCGAGACGGTGACTATCGGCTATGCGCGCGAGGGCGTGCCGGCGGGTCCGGACTGGATCGGGGCCGCAACGCCCGACGGCCGGCGCATCTTCAGGGTGGAGCCGTGGACGGAGGAGCAGATCGCCATGATGGCGGCGGTCGGCCGCGAGATCGTCGCGCGCTGGCCGGGGATCGGGCCGCGCGACCATCACGGCCACCACGACCTCTGCCCCGCATACAAGCAGGACGTGCTGGGCTTCCCCTTCGCCCGGGTGCTGCGCGCGATCTACGACGACCCGGAGATTCCGGATGTGTGGTCGGATGTGTGGATGCCGGAGGGCCGCCAGCGCGCGCTCGCCCGGCTCGGCTTCGCTCCGGGCCCCGTGGACGGCGTCTGGGGCCCGCGCTCCGACGCCGCGCTCCGCGCCCTCCAGGCCGCCGCCGGCCTCGAGGTCAACGGCTGGTGGACCACATGGGTCTGCTGGGCCGTCCACGACATGGAGGCGGGGTAGCGCTTCTCAGAACGGGACGCGGAGGGCCTCGGAGAGGAAGCGGACGAAGGGGCCGCCGGAGCGCGCGATGCCGGCGAAGCGGTCGAGGAAGTTGGGCGCTACGGCGTCGGCCTCCGAAACCTCGGCCCGCGCGATGAAGTCCTTGCGCTTCAGGTCCCCGATCAGCGGGTGGTCGGCGTCGTAGCCGCGCGGCGGGCGCTTGAGCGACTCTCCCATCAGCGCGAAGGTCTCGCAGAACGAAGCGCCGGTGATCCGCTTCCACACCCGGGGCCGGGCGACTATGGCGTCCCTGATATGCCCCACCGCCTCGCCGCCGGGGCGCCAGATGCCGCAGCCCGCGAAGCAGCGGCCCGGCTCCAGATGCAGGTAGAAGCCGGGCGCATGCGCGTCCCTGCCGGCCGCATGGCGGAAATGCGCGCCGACATTGGTCTTGTAGGGCGTCTTGTCGCGCGAGAAGCGCGTGTCGCGGTAGATGCGGAACAGCGAGCCGCCATTCGCCCTCGGGTCGGCGCGGAAATGCGGGCTGATCGCCGCCAGCGGCTCGCCGAAGGCGGCGATGAAGTCCAGCATCGGGTCGCGCACGTCGCCGATATAGCGCGCCCGGTTCGCCTCGAACCACGCCCGGTCGTTGTTCTCTTTCAGTTCGCGCAGGAAATCGAACAGCGCGGGCGGAATCGCGGGGGCTGTCACCGTTGCGTCTCCGCCCCTACTGGTCCGCCTTCAGCACGGCGTCGATGGCGGCCTTGTCCACCTCGATCTCCACGCCGGCGCGCTCCTGCTGGAGGAGGAGGAAGGCGCGGGAGTCGCGGTCGCCCCAGCCGCGGCCCAGCGCCTCGCTCATCTCGGCGCGGGTCATGTCGATGAGCCGCATCGGCACGCCCATGTCGCGGCCGAGCTCGGCGGCGAGCGAGACGTCCTTGTGCGCGAGGCGCAGCGCGAAGTCCGGCGGGTCGTAGTCGTTGGGCAGGAAATGGTCCGCGAGGCTGTCGAAGCCGCGCTGGCGCCCGCGCACGCCCTGGCGGATCGCCTCCCAGAGCGCGAGCGGCTCCACCCCGGCCTTGACGCCGGCGGTGAACATCTCGACGACCGCAGCCTGCATCGCATAGGCGGAGGCGTTGTGGACGAGCTTGGTGACCGCGCCCGCGCCGAGCGGCCCGACATGGCGCACCTGGTCGCCCATGGCGTCGAGCGGGGCGCGGTTCGCCTCGAACACCGCCTTGTCGCCGCCGACCAGCACGGCGAGCTTGCCCGACTGCGCCCCGCGCGGGCCGCCGCTCACCGGCGCATCGAACAGCTCCGCGCCGATTTCCGCGAAGGCCGGATGCAGGCGGCGGATCAGCACCGGGGAGTTGGTGGTGAGGTCGAACCAGACCTTGCCGCGCGCGAAGCCCGCCAGAAGCTCCGGCGCAACCGCCTCCACCTCGGGCGGGCCCGGCAGCGAGGTCAGCACAACGTCCGAGGCCTCGGCCACGGCGCGCGCGCTCGCCGCCCATGTCGCGCCGGCCGCCTCCAGCGCACTCGCCGCCTGGCGGTTCAGGTCGTGGACGGTCATCTCGAAACCCGCCCTGCGGATATTGAGCGCCATGGGCCCGCCCATGGTGCCGAGGCCGATGAATCCGATATGCACTTTCCCCCTCCCGTCGGGCGGCCGGTGCCGGCCGCCCTGTCTCAATCGTGGTCGCTGCGGTGCAGGATAGAGCCGGCGATGCCGGTTTCGTAGTCCCTGCCGGCAACCGTCAGCACGGTGCGCCCGCCGGCGTCGCGCACCAGTCCCCGCCGGGTCAGCGCAACGAATACGGAGCGGTTGGCGAGCCCGGTCGCGTCGCTCGCGAACACGATATAGGGCCCGAGGTGGAAGTGGTTGCCGTGGGCGGGCGGCATGGAAGCGATCACGGTCTCGCCCTCCTCGGGCCCCGGCGTCGCGTAGCGCGGCAGTTCGGCGAGCGCCTGCAGCAGCGCGAGCGTCTTGCACTGCAGGCGGTTGAGCTTGAGCGGGTTGGGACGGGCTTCGGGCATGGGCTGTCTCAGATCTCCGGCGGTTCGACGCCCGAGGCGCGCAGTTCGGCTGTGAGCGCGGCCTTGAGCCGGTCGAGCCCGGCCTCTCCCGCCCCCGCATGCGCCTCGCAGCGCGCGACGAGCGCATCCTGCGTGTTGGAGGCGCGCAGCAGCCACCAGCCGTCTTCGGTGGCGACGCGCACGCCGTCCGTCGCGTTCACATCGGCGCCGGCCGCGGCCAGCCGCCGGGCAACTTCGCCCGGAACCGCGAATTTGCGCGTCTCCGGACAGGGAAAGCGCAACTCCGGCGTGTTGATCCACACGGGCAGCGAGCGGCGGAACTCCGCGAGCGTGAGGCCGGACCGCTCCAGGGCCTTCAGGAGCCGGAGCGCGGCGTAGAGCCCGTCGTCGAAGCCGTACCAGCGGTCGGCGAAGAAAATATGGCCGCTCATCTCGCCTGCGAGCGGCGTCCCGGTCTCGGCCATGCGGCTCTTGATGAGGGTGTGGCCCGTCTTCCACATCTCGGGCCGCCCGCCGGCCTCGGCCACGGCGTCGAACAGCGCCTGACTCGCCTTCACATCGGCGATCACGCCTGCGCCCGGCCGCTCGGCGAGCAGGTCGCGCGCGAGCAGGATGAGCAGCTGGTCCGCCCAGAGCACTTCCCCTTCGCCGTCCACCGCGCCCAAGCGGTCGCCGTCGCCGTCGAGCGCAAAGCCGAGGTCGAGGCCCTCGCGGCGCACCAGATCGACGAGCTGGACCAGGTTTTCCGGCACGGTCGGGTCCGGATGGTGCGCGGGAAAGGTCCCGTCGATCTCTTCGTTCAGCAAGAAATGTTCGCCCGGCAGCCGGGCGGCGAGGCGCGCCATGACCTGCCCGGCAGACCCGTTGCCGGCGTCCCAGCCGACGCGGAGTCCCGGCCCGTCGCCCGCCTCCTCGGCGAGGCGCGCGACATAGGCATCCTCGACAGCAACCCCGGAAACCGCGCCCCGCCCCTCGGCGAACCCGCCTGCGGCGGCGAGCGGCCCGAGCGCCCGGATGCGCTCGCCGAAGAACGCCTCGCCCGCCACTACCATCTTGAAACCGTTGTAGTCGGGCGGGTTGTGCGAGCCGGTGACCATGACGCCCGCGTCGAGGCCCAGATGGTACATGGCGAAATAGAGCATCGGCGTCGGTCCGAGCCCGATGCGGGTCACGTCGATGCCGGCGGCGGAAAGCCCTTCGACCAGAGCCGCCTCGAGGGCGGGAGAGCTCAGCCGGCCGTCATGGCCCACCGCTGCGCGCCCCCGTCCGGCCCGCGCCAGCACGGTGCCGAAAGCGCGGCCGAGCGCCAGCGCATCCGCCTCCGACAGGGTCTCGCCAACAATGCCGCGCGCGTCGTATTCCCGGAGGAAACTCGGGTGGAAAACATGCCCGGTCACGGCGCCCGCCCCTTGCCGACGCCGCGATAGGAAAAGCCGGCCGCCGCCATTTCGGCGGGCTTGTACACATTGCGCAGGTCCAGAAGCACGGGCGCGGCCATGGCTCTGCGAAGGCGCCCCATGTCCACCGCGCGGAACTCGTTCCATTCGGTCACCAGCACGGCGCAGTCAGCGCCTTCGGCGGCGTCATAGACATCGCTGCACCAGGCGACATCCGGCAGCAGCGGGCGTGCGGTCTCCATCGCCTGCGGGTCATAGGCGCGCACCTTCGCCCCGGCCGCCTGCAGCGCCGGCACCAGCTCGAGGCTCGGCGCCTCGCGCATGTCGTCCGTGTTGGGCTTGAAGGCGAGGCCCAGCACCGCGACAGTCTTGCCTGCCACATCGCCGCCGAGCGCCTCCAGCACGCGCCCGGCCATGGCGCTCTTGCGGGCGTCGTTGACGGCGGCGGCCGTTTCCACCAGGCGCACCGGAGATCCGGCATCGCTGGCCGTCCGGGTCAGCGCCAGCGTGTCCTTCGGGAAGCAGGAGCCGCCATAGCCGGGCCCGGGATGCAGGAACTTGTCGCCGATCCGCCGGTCGAGCCCCATGCCGCGCGCCACGTCCTGCACATCCGCGCCCACGCGCTCGCAGAGGTCCGCGATCTCGTTGATGAAAGTGATCTTGACCGCGAGGAAGGCGTTGGCGGCGTATTTGGTGAGCTCCGCCGTCTCGCGGTCGGTGAACAGGATCGGCGTCTCGCGCAGGAAGAGCGGCCGGTAAAGCTCCTGCATCGCAGCGCGGGCGCGGTCGGTCTCGGCCCCGATCACCACCCGGTCGGGGTGCATGAAGTCCTCGATCGCCGCGCCCTCGCGCAGGAATTCCGGGTTGGAGACGACATCGATCTCGGCGTCCGGGCGCAGTTCGGCGGCGATCCCGGCGACGCGGGCGCCCGTTCCCACCGGCACCGTCGATTTCGTCACCAGCACGGTATAGCCCCGGACCGCCGCCACGACCTCGCGCGCCGCGTCGAAGACGAAGCTGAGGTCCGCATGGCCGTCGCCGCGCCGGCTCGGCGTGCCGACGGCGATGAACACGATATCCGCCCCGGCAACAGCAGCCGCGAGGTCGGTGGAGAAGGTCAGCCGCCCGGCCTCGACATTGCGCGCCACAAGGCCGGCGAGGCCCGGCTCGTAGATCGGCATCTCGCCCTGCCGAAGCCTTTCGATCCGCTCCGCGTCCCTGTCCACGCAGACCGCATCCGTGCCGAACTCGGTCAAACAGGCGCCCGTCACCAGGCCGACATAGCCCGCGCCCACCATCGCAATGCGCATATCCGGTCCCCCGCCGCCTGTCCCGCGCCGGCCCCTGCTTCAGGCGAAGCGGGCCAGGATTTCCCTTGCCGCCGGCGCGAGCTCGGGCCTTGCGAGCGCGCAGGCGATATTGGCTTCGAGGAAGCCCATCTTGTCGCCGCAGTCGAACCGCCGGCCCTCGAAGCGCAGGCCGTGGAAGGGCACATCGCCGACCGTTCGCGCCATGGCGTCGGTCAACTGGATTTCGCCGCCCGCGCCCGTCTCGTGCGCGTCGAGCGCCGTCAGCACCGAGGGATCGAGCACATAGCGCCCGACAATGGCGAGCGTCGAAGGGGCGTCCGCCGGGGGCGGCTTCTCCACAAGGCCCCGGACCGAGGCGAGCCGTCCGTCATCTTCCACAACGTCCAGCACGCCGTAGCGGCCGGTTTCCTCCCGCGGCACGTCCATGACCGCGACGACATTGCCGCCATGCTCGCGGTGGATGTCGAGAAGCTGGCCGAGGCAGGGCCGCTCCGAGAGCACGAGGTCGTCCGGCAGGAGCACGGCGAAAGGTGCGGCGCCCACGACATGGCGCGCGCACCAGACCGCATGGCCGAGGCCGAGCGGCGCCTGCTGCCGGACATGCACGACCGCGCCCGCCGCCGGCACCATCTCCGATGCTGCGGCCCGCAATTCCTCTTTGCCGCCCGCCGCCAGCGCCTCGTCGAGCTCCGCCGCGAGGTCGAAATGGTCCTCCATCGCCGCCTTGCCGCGCGAAGTCACGAACACGACGGTCTCGACGCCTGCGGCCCATGCTTCCTCGACCGCATACTGGATCAGCGGCTTGTCCACGACCGGCAGCATTTCCTTCGGCACGGCCTTGGTGGCAGGCAGGAAGCGCGTGCCGAGCCCGCCGGCAGGGATGACCGCCGTCTTCACCGGTCGCGTCATGGATGAACGTCCCTTCTTTCCCCGCATGCGCGAGTCCTGCGCTTCAGGACCCAAGCAATATATCCTTCGCCTGGTTTATTTGCGCGGCGAAGAATGTCGAGCCGCCCCGGTCCGGGTGGTATTCCCGCATCAGCCGGCGGTGCGCGGCGCGGATTTCGGCCGCGGCCGCCCCCGGCGCCAGACCCAGAACCTTGTAGGCCTCGCTGCGGCTCATGCCCGCACCGCCCGCGGCCGGCGCCTCATAGGCGGCCCTGTCGCGCCAGTTCTCCGGTCCCTCGCGGTCCAGCCAGCTTTCCAGAAGCTGGGCCGAGCGCGGGTCGTTGCCGGTGTAGAAGCGCAGGAGATCGAACAGCCGGTCCTCGGCGAGGTCGGAGAGGCTCGCGCCGGTATGCGGGCCGTCGATCACCCGCCCGTGCATGGCCCCGGAATCATGGTCGAGGCGCATGGAAAGGAAACGGGTCTGGACCTCCGATCCCTTGCCGGGCGTGGGGCCTCTCGCGGTCTTCGCCATGTTGCGCGCGCGCCGCCACTGCATGAACAGGCCGAACAGCAGCGGCGCCAGCAGGCCCAGCACGAGGCCGCGCCCGAACACCAGCAGCAGGAGCACGGCGGCGCCCATGACCAGCACGGCCGCCAGCCTGAGCACGCGCAGGAGCACCCTGGGGTCGGCATTGGCGGCCCAGCGCGCAAGCAGCGGCAGGCAGACCAGCAGCGCCAGGACCAGGACGACGACGCCGATCACCGCCGCCGGCTCCTCCCGCCGCCCGGCAGGGCCTTCATCTGCCCGGCCAATTGCTTCGCCGCGCTGCCGGGAAGCGACGTCAGCGCGGCGCGGCCGCCGGCCGCGAACGCCGCCACGGCCCGCAGCAGGGCGCGCAGTTGCTCGGCGCTGCCCGTGTCGAACCGACAGCAGGCGCCGCCGGTCAGCCGGGCGATCTCGTTGAAGCCGCGCGTCGCCAGCGGGTCGCCGCCCTCCTGAAACAGGAAGGCCGGCGTGCCGAGCATGCCGAGCCGCCCGGCCTCATGCGAGACGCGGTCGATATCCTCCTCGAAGGCATCGCCGACAAAGACCAGCGCGTCCACCTTGCGCTTGTCCGTCTCCTTGGCGGCATGGGCCAGCACGCGGCCGATCTGCGTCAGGCCGCCATAGCAGCGGATCTGCAGCATGCGTTTCAGCAGGTCGTTGGCATTGCGCACCCAGCCGCTCGCCTTGCATTCGCGAAAGCCGCGATAGAAGACGAGCTGCACTTCGAGCCCGCCCAGCGCCGCTGCGGTCTGGAACATCTCGGCCTGGAGGTGGCTCGCGCGGTCCCAGGTCGGCTCGCGGCTGGCGGTGGCGTCGAGCGCGAAGATCAGCCGTCCGCCGCCGCCCGGGCGCGGCGTCCGGGCGGCCTTTTTGAGGAAGGCGTCGATATCGCCCTCAGGCGAGAAGCGTGTCGGCGTTCCGGCCATGGCTGCGCGGAAACATACACTATCGCGCCGCCCCTGTGTCCCCGCCGCTGCGCGGCTGCAGCCACGGGCCGAGCTCTCCACACGGCGGGGGAATGTCCGGGGCAAGCGCCATGTGGTGGACCCGGTCCGCCGGTTCGCCCGCGACCCGGACGCCTGCCGCCGCTGCCGGGCCGAAGCCGAGCGGCGCGTAATAGTCCCGCTCGCCGACGAGGAAGACATGCAGCCAGCCGGCGGCGCGCGCCGCATCGAGGGAATGGCGGAGCAGCGCCCGGCCGATCCCCTGCCCGCGAAGCGCCGGCTCAACCGCCAGCGGGCCGAGCAGCAGGGCGCGGGAGCCCTTGTCCCCGACCGCAACCGGCGTCTGCTGCACGCTGCCGACCAGGCGTCCGTCCATCCGCGCGGCGAAGGAAAGCTCCGGGCGGGGCGGGTTGCCGGCGCGGAGGTGGTAGGAGGACCTGTCTCGGCGGTCCCGCCCGAACACAAGGTCGAGCAGCGCTTCCACTGCGGGCCGGTCGGCGAATTCAAGTGGAGAAATCTGTAAAGGGCACATGGTCGGACGGCTCCCGGACGGACAAAGCGGCGGCAGTGCCGGCCGGAGCCGTGTCCGGCCGGTTCAGCTGCGTCGTCGTCGGAGCCAGCGAACCATGGGAATGAAATTAGCTGCTTTCGGCTGTCTCCGG
This sequence comes from Alphaproteobacteria bacterium, assembly GCA_022827685.1. Classification (GTDB taxonomy): domain Bacteria; phylum Pseudomonadota; class Alphaproteobacteria; order Bin95; family Bin95; genus Bin95. The sequence continues at coordinate 98,673 of JAJEIH010000049.1, read as the reverse complement.
CAAGGGCAGGCCGCCGGCCTCTGCGACCGCCCCCGACGCCCGGTCGAAGAGGCGAACCGCCTTGGCGGGCGCAAGCGTATCCGCCCACCACTCGAACTCCTCGTGCTGACGCAGAAACGGCGTCTCGCCGCAACCGGGAACGAGGCACTCGCGCTTGCCTTTCGGGCAGGTGTTGAAACTGCAAAGCCGCCCTAGATAACGGTCGGTTCCGGGTTCCAGGATGAAAACATCCACCTGGTGGGCCCCGACGCCGATTCGCCGGCGGTCCATCAGCTCCCTGAGCGCCGCCGCGCTTTTCCGGCGCAGGCCGTTCAGGTCTGACAAGTCGGAGAGCCAGAGCGCCAGGTCGAGATCCTTGCATTCGTGCCAGAGTTCGATCCGCGCGCGCCTGTAAGGGGTAAAGCGCGGCACCTCCTTCCACGGGTCGCGCGCGACCGAGCCGATTAGCGAAACCGCCAGTACATGAGGATGGGACCGCAAGACAGCCGCCACGGCGTCGGCGGCAATGCGGAACTGGCGGTAGCGGTCCAGCAGAAGCCGGTTCTGCTCCTCGATGCCGGCGCGCGATGTCGGCCGCGGCGCCATCACTCCAGCCAGACCGGGTCTTTCAGGCCGGCGACGAACGCCTTGTGGGCGGCAAGCTCCTCCGCCGTCGGCGCATGCGGCCGGGGCGGCCGGAAGGGGCTGCTCGCCTGCGTCTTCCCCACGGTTTTGGCATTGCCGCCGGCGCCGGCCTGGAAGGCCAGGTCCGGCTGGCGGCCGCCGGTCAGGTGCAGATAAACCTCCGCCAGCAGGCGGCAGTCCACCAGCGCGCCGTGCAGAGCGCGGACCGAGAGGTCGATCTCGAACCGCTTGCAGAGCGCATCCAGACTGTTCGGCGCACCCTGGAAGCGGCTGCGGGCTATCTGCAGCGTATCGACCAGCCGCTCTCCGGCGAGCGGCGGCAGGTCGAGCCGGGCGAATTCGGCATTGAGGAAGCCGGCGTCGAAGGGCGCGTTGTGGATCACCAGCGGCGCATCGCCGACATATTCCAGGAAGCCGTCCGCGACCTCGGCGAAACGCGGCTTGTCCCGGAGGAACTCTTCCGACAGCTCATGGATGCGGTAGGCTTCCTCCGGCATGTCGCGCTCGGGATTGATGTAGCTGTGCCAGTGCGAGCCCGTCGGAACGCGGTTCACGAGCTCCAGCGCGCCGATTTCCACGACGCGGTGCCCGTCCGACGGGTCAAGCCCGGTCGTCTCGGTGTCGAGGACGATCTCACGCATCCCGTTTTACTCCCTTGTGGCGCCGCCGGCGCAGCATGGCCCTCAGCCGGTCGCGGGTCAGCCGCCGGCCGGCGCCGGTCGGCACCACGGTATCGGCGCGCTTGCGCTTTTCCGCATCCGCCATCTGTTTCGCCCGCACGGAGTCGAGCAGCTCCCTTGTGACGCCGGGGCGGGCCAGTACGCGGGCGGCCTGTATGTGCGCCGGGGCCGAGACCACAACGGTCCAGTCGCAGCGCTTCTCGCCGCCCGTCTCGAACAGCAGCGGCACATCGCGCACCACCGCCCGCCGGCGCTCGCGTGCGGCCCGGCGCAGGAAGGCGCGTTCGGCCCGCCCGACCAAAGGATGCACGATGCGCTCCAGCCGCCGGAGCGCGTCCGCGTCCGCGAACACGACGTCTCCGAGCGCGCGCCGGTTGACCGCGCCATCGCTGACCGCGCCCGGAAAGGCTGCTTCGATGGGCGCCACGGCCGCCCCGCCGGCCGCCATCATGCGATGCACCGCGGCATCGGCATCGAACACGGGCAGCCCGGCCTCGCGCAACATGGCGGCGGCAGTGCTCTTGCCCATGCCGATGGAGCCGGTGAGGCCGATCACGCGGGGCAGGGTGCGCCGGCGCCTCACAGCCCGGCCAGCACGCTTTCGCGGAGCGCGTCGTCCACTTCCGGGTCGGTGCCGAACCACGCCGCGAAACCGGGCCGGGCCTGGTGCAGCAGCATGCCGAGCCCGTCCACCGCGGCGAGGCGGCGCCGGCGCGCGGCGGCGAGCAGCGGCGTCTCGAGCGGCACATAGACGATGTCATTCACGACCGCGCCTTCCGGCAACGCGTCGAGGGAAATCTCCAGCGGCGGGCTGCCGGTCATGCCGAGGCTTGTGGTGTTGACGAGAAGGCCCGCGCCGTCGAGCGCCGCATCCCGCTCCTCCCAGGCGACCGCTGTCAGCGGCCCGCCGATCTCCTCCACGACCGTTTCGGCCCGCGCCGCCGTGCGATTGGCGAGCCGCACTTCCGGCGCGCCTGCATCGACCAGCGCCGCCGCCACCGCGCGCGCCGAGCCGCCCGCGCCCAGCACCACCGCCACGCCCGGCCGCCAGTCCGGCGCGGATGCGCGCAGATGCTCCAGGAAGCCATAGGCGTCCGTGTTGCTGCCATGCAGCGAGCCGTCCCCGCGCGCCACGACCGTGTTGACCGCGCCGATCCGCCGGGCGACCGGGTCCGCCTCGTCCACCGCCCGGAGCGCGGTTTCCTTGTGCGGCAGGGTGACATTGGTGCCGGAGAAGCCCAGCCGCGGCAGCATGCGGATGGCGTCGTAGCCGTCTTCGGGCCGCACGGAATAGGGGATATAGGCGCCGTCTATGCCATAGCGCGCGAGCCAGTGGCCGTGAATCGCCGGCGAACGCGAATGCGAGACCGGCCAGCCCATGATGCCGGCCACCTTCGCCGCCCCGGTCAGCATGCCCATGCCGGCACTCCCTCACCGCGCAGGAATTCCAGCAACGGCAGCAGCGGCAGCCCCAGCACGGTGAAGAAATCTCCCTCAACGCGCTCGAACAACTGCGCCCCCGGCCCCTCCAATTGATAGGCGCCGACCGACGCGAGCGCCCCCGGCCCGACGACCGCCAGATAGGCGTCGATGGTCGCCGGGGTCAGAGACCGCACGGCGAGCCGGGCGCGTTCCGTCCGTTTCCAGAGAACGACCCCGTCCCTGAGCGCCACGGCGGCCGTCACCAGTTCGTGCTCGCGCCCCGAGAAGGCTGCGAGATGGGCGGCCGCGTCGGCCAGATCCCGCGGCTTGTCGAAACGCTGGTCGCCCATGACGAGCAATTGGTCCGCGCCGAGCACCAGCCGGCCGGGATGCGCCGCCGCGACGGCCGCCGCCTTGGCTTCCGCAAGAGCCAGCGCAAGGGAATCGTGATCGAGCTTGTCGAACGCCGCCTTAACCCGGTCTTCGTCAACGCCGGAGGCGATCTGCTCGACCGGAACTCCGGCGGAGGCGAGCAGGCGGGCCCGCACCGCACTGGCCGAGGCCAGGATCGGCGGTTCACCCGGCCGCGCTGCCATGGGTGCGCTCTTCCAGCAGGCGGATGATGCCGGCCGCCGTTTCCTCGATGGACCGCCGGGTGACATCGATGGACGGCCAGCCCTTTTCGGAGAAGAGGCGGCGCGAGGCGGCGACTTCGGTCCGCACCCGGTCAAGGTCCACATAGTTGGTCTCGCGCTGCTCGTGCAATGTGCGCAAGCGGTTGCGCCGCACCTGCACCAGCCGGCCCGGGTCGACCGTGAGGCCTACCACCAGCGGGCGTGTCAATTGCATCACCTGTTCCGGAAGCGGCACTTCCGGCACGAAGGGCACATTCGCCGCCTTGTAGCCAAGATTGGCGAGGTAGATGCAGGTCGGCGTCTTGGAACTGCGGGAAACGCCGATCACGACGACATCCGCTTCGTCCAGGTCGTCGCTCATCTGGCCGTCATCATGCACCATGGTGAACTGCATGGCGTCGATGCGGTCGAAATATCTGTCATCGAGCCTCTGGCGCCGGCCGGGACGGTGATGGGCCCGCCGGCCGGCCCATTCGCTGATGGCCGTCACCGGCTCGTCAAGCAGCGAGACGAAAGGCGCGCCGGCCTCCCGGCAGGCGACTTCGAGCAGGTGGCGTAGCTTATCGTTGACGACCGTCGCAAGCACCACGCCCGGGGTGGCGCGAATGCCTTCGATCACTCCCAGCAACTGGTCCGTATTGCGGATGAGGACCCAGAAATGCTCCCGGACCGCTATGCCGTCGAACTGGCTGACGCAGGCCCGGCCGAGTGTGCGTACGGTCTCTCCGGTCGCATCGGAGACCAGATGCAGGTGAACGACCGGATTATCCACGCAACCTCCGGGGAAAAGCGGTGCAGAACCGGAGGCCACTGATAACACACCCGACTCTCCCGCCGCGCCCCAAAACCTTCCCCAGCCGGAAAGGAACAACTTCAATCCCGTGGATAACAGGAGCAGGCGCATCCCGGCGCAGCTTTCCCGAACGGCCGGTGGGGGATAATGCCTGTTTCCACAGCCGGGAGCGGCTATATAGAAAAAACAAGAATTCAGAACCTCTTCTATCCGGTTAAGGAAGTGCGACCGGCCGGCATGGTCAAACCCCTCCTGAGAGCCCTTGCAGGCGAGGTTGTGCGCCCGGCGCCGTTCTGGCTGATGCGTCAGGCCGGCCGCTACCTGCCGGAATACCGCAAGCTGCGCGCCTCGGCGGACAGCTTTCTCGACCTCTGCTTCACCCCGGCGCTCGCGGCGGAGATCACGCTGCAGCCGGTGCGCCGCTTCGATACCGATGCCGCGATCCTGTTCTCGGACATCCTGACGATCCCGCACGCCATGGGCCAGGAGGTTCGTTTCGTTGAAGGAAAGGGGCCTGTCCTCGGACCCTTCGATCCTGCCGCACTGCGCCCCGTGGGAGACCGGCTGGATGCTGTTTACGAAGCGGTCAGCCTGACACGCGCGGGCCTGCCCGGCGAAACGGCGCTGATCGGCTTTGCGGGCGCGCCTTGGACGGTAGCGGCCTATATGGTCGAAGGAGGCTCCAGCCGCGACTGGCTCAAGGTCCGGCAGATGGCATTTGGCGATCCTGAGGGTTTCGCAGCGCTGATCGACCGTCTTGTGGACGCCACGGTCGATCATTTGGCGGCGCAGGCAGCGGCCGGGGCAGAGGCGCTGCAGCTGTTCGACAGCTGGGCGGGCCTGTTGCCGCCTACAGCCATGAGACGCTGGTGCCTGGAGCCGGCGCGGCGGATCGCGGCGGCGTTGAAGGATCGCTATCCCTCCGTGCCGCTGATTCTCTTTCCGCGCGGTGCCGGCGTGCTTGCCGCCGAGTTCGCTGAAGTCGGAGATTGCGTTGGCCTCGATACGAGCATGGACCCGGCTTGGGCAGCGCAAGCCATTCAGGCTGACGCGGCCGTTCAGGGCAATCTCGATCCCATGCTTCTGGTTATCGGCGGCGATACGATGGAACAGGCAGCCCGGGAGATCCTTTCCGCACTTTGCCGGGGCCCGCATATCTTCAATCTCGGCCACGGGGTGCTGCCGGTCACGCCGCCCGAGCATGTCACCGCCCTGCGACGGCTCGTACAGGAGGTGCCGTGAGCCGGCTGGCCGTCATCCTCTTCAATCTGGGCGGGCCGGACAGCCCGGAAGCCGTCAGACCCTTCCTGCGCAACCTGTTTTCCGACCCCGCCATCCTGACGGTCCCGGCTCCCGTCCGATTTTTCCTGTCGCGCTACATCGCCGGCCGGCGGGAAGCCCCGGCGCGTGCGGCCTATGAACAGCTGGGCGGGGCCTCGCCGCTACTGGCGCAGACCAAGGTGCAGGCTCGGGCGCTCGAAGCCGCACTGGCGGCGCGGGGGCAGGAGGCGCGCTGCTTCATTGCGATGCGCTACTGGCATCCGCGCGCGGCGGCGGCGCTTCCGGCGGTCCGCGACTACCGTCCGGACGAAATCGTGGCCCTGCCGCTCTATCCGCAGTTCTCGACCACCACTTCGGGCTCGTCGCTCGCCGAATGGCGGAAATTGGCGGGCGCGGATGCAGGACTGCGGGTGTTGTGCTGCCATCCGCTGCTGGAGGGACTGGTCGAAGCCTGGGCGGAACCGCTTGCCGAGGCTGTCCGGCGGGCGCGCGCCGCGGGCCCTGTCCGCGTGCTGTTCACCGCGCACGGCCTGCCGGAGCGGGTGATTGCGAAGGGAGACCCCTATGCGTGGCAGGTCGCGCGCACGGCCGAAGCACTCCGCGCTGCGGCCGAGACAAGGCTGGGCGAACTCGACGACATCGACTGGCGTGTGACCTGGCAAAGCCGGGCCACGCCGGAAAAATGGCTCGAGCCCGATACGGAAGCAGAGGTCGAGGCGGGCGCAAGCGAGGGTCTGGCGCTGGTGCTGGCGCCGATCGCGTTCGTCTCCGAACATTCCGAGACACTGGTGGAACTCGACATCGAATACCGGGCCGTGGCGGAGCGGGCCGGCGCCGCGGCCTGGGAGCGTGTGGCGACACCGGGTGCGGCGCCCTCCTATATCGAGGGCCTGGCGGAGCTGGTGCTCGACCGCCGGCCGCGAAAGCGGCTTTGCCCGGCCTCCTGCACCGGCTGCCCGGTCGCCGCCTGATGGACTGGCTCTTCGCCCTCTATCCCTGGATCAAGGCGCTGCATATCGCGGCCGTTGTCTTCTGGATGGCCGGAATGCTCTATCTGCCGCGCCTCTTCATCTACCATCTGGAGACCGAGCCGGGCGCGGCGGACAGCGAGCGCTTCAAGCAGATGGAACGGCGTCTGCTCAGGGTCATCATCAATCCGGCGATGGTCGCGGCCTTCCTGTTCGGCGGGCTCCTGCTCTGGGTCTCGCCGAACATGGACTGGGGCTCCGGCTGGCTCTGGGGCAAGCTCGCCGCCGTCGCCGTCATGGCCTGGCTGCACCACCTCTTCGCGCGCTGGCGCAAGCATCTCGACGAAGACGGCAGGAGCCTTTCCGCGCGGCGCTGCCGCCTCGCCAACGAAGCCCCGGCGCTGCTGACCCTGGCCGTCGTCGTGCTGGTCGTCGTCAAGCCGTTCTGAGCCCCGGCGTTCCTACCGGCGCTTCATGAAAGCCCGAAGCGCGGACATGACCCGGTCGGGCGCCTCTTCGGCCAGAAAGTGACCGCAATCCTCGAACTCGTGCAACTCGTGGTTTGGCAGCGCCGACCTCCACCGTTCCAGTTCCTTCCTGCGGAACGCAATGTCCTTCAGGCCCCAGAGAAGAAGCGCCGGCTTGTCCGCAAAGACCGCGCGGTCGTCCCAGATGGAGCACAGCCAGTCGCTCGCGCTGGTGATGTAGCCCGGCAGTGCGGCATTGGCTGCACGCGCGGCGGGCGAGGGCTGGGCATTGCGGTAATGCGCCATGACCTCCGGCGTCAGGATGCTCCGGTCGCCGACGGCCATCGGCATAACCCTGTTGACGAACATGTTGCGGCGCCGGATCAGATACTGGCCGATCCGGCTCGACATCAGGAAGCTGAACGACCTGAAATGGAAATCGCCGCCGACCGGCCAGCACCAGGTATTGGCGATGACGAGACGGCGGACCCGCTCCGGATACCGGCGCGCGAAGTCGAGGCCGATCGGCCCGCCCCAGTCATTCATGAAGAGCGTGATGCCGCGAAGATCGAGATGGTCAAGCAGGGCGGCGAACCGGTGCGCGTGACTCTCCGGGTGATGGTCCTCGCGCCGGGCGCTGCGTGAGGATAGGCCGAAGCCGACATGGTCGGGCGCGATGCAGCGGAACTCCGAACGAAGCTCCCGGATTACATGACGGAATTCGAACGACCAGGCCGGATTGCCATGCACGAAGACGAGGGGATCGCCCGCGCCCTCGTCGATATAGTGCATCCGGTGGTCGGGAGGCGCGGCGAAGAAACGGCTCTCGAAAGGATAGAGGTCGTCCGAAACCCAGTCCGGGCGGCCTGTCGGCACACCTCCGCTCATTCCGCCCACAATGCCTCCAGCTTCGCGAGGCATCCGGTCCATCCTCTCACATGCAGATCGCGGGCCTCGTCCTCCGCAAACCGGGAATGGGTCAGGGTCAGGCGCGTCCTGCCGGTCGTCTCCGGCTCGAATTCGACGGTGAGAAGCGTCTCGACATCGCTGCCCTCCCAACGCCAAGTGTAAACCAGCCGGCGGCAGGGCACGACGTCCCGATACTCGCCGCGCACGAGCCAGCGCCGCCCGTCCGCTCCCTGCATCTCGACCAGGAACATTCCATCGACCGCGACCTCGGCGACCGCACGCTTGACCGTGGCGTCGCCCGGCGCCAGCCATCTGCGCAACATTTCCGGCTCGGTCCACGCCGCATAGACCGCCTCGACCGGCGCGTTGATCGTGCGACGGAGCGTCAGATAGATGTTCCGTTTGGCGGCGCCCGCCGCCGGTTTGAGTCCGGTCATCGCGATTCGTCCATGTTGCGGGAGCCGGTCCCGACAAGCGCCTCCAGCGCGTCCAGGCGGTCCGCCCAGAAGCGCTCGTGGAATTCGAGCCAGGCGCGGGCATCGTCTAGGGCGGCAGGGTTGAGCCGGCAGACCCGTTCCCGCCCCCGCGCTTCGCGTGTCACGAGGCCGGCGCGTTCGAGCACGCCGAGATGTTTCGACACGGCGGCGAACGAGAGGTCGAAAGGCCGGGAAAGATGGCCGACGGTTGCCTCCCCCGCGGCCAGGCGGTCGAGGATGGCGCGGCGGGTGGGGTCGCCGAGCGCATGGAAGACGAGATCGAGGTTTTGCTCAACCATCCGGTTGAGCATATGGGCATACCGGCCGATGTTCAACCGGGTGGTGGAATAATGGCCGGACTCGGGCCAGAACCGGAAAGCCGCCTTGCGGGCCGCCGCAGCCGCATGGTAGCGGGAAGGCCGGATTCCGGAGAAGCCGGAGACATCGCATGGCCGTTGACGAACCGCGTTTCCTGATCGTGGCGATGGACGGGCTCCGGCCCGACATGATCTCGGAGGAGGCCTGCCCGGCCGTGGCGCGCTTCATGGCCGAGGGCTGTGTGTGGCCGAACGCGCGGACGGTGTTTCCGAGCGAGACCCGGGTCGTCACGCCGACCGTCGCGACCGGAGCGTGGCCCGCATGTCACGGGCAGATCGCCAACACCTTCTCCGCGCCGGGCGGCGGTCCGCTCATCAATACCGCGCCGGTGGACGGCCTGCTGGCAGCGGTGGAGCATTTCGGCGATGCGTTGGTCGCGGCGCCGGCGCTGGGCGACCGGCTGGCGGCGGCGGGCAAGCGCTATGTCGTCGTCTCGTCCGGCACAGCCGGCAATGCCTATTGCCTGAACCCGCGGGCGCGGGGACGGGAACAGGCGACCTTCTCGGTGCAGGGACCGGAGATCAGCACGCCCGCAGCCGACCATGCCGGGATCGAGGAACGGCTGGGGCCCGTGCCGGCGCAGGCATTGCCCAACAATGCGCGATGCCGCTATGCGACGCGCGTGCTCCTGGAGGAGATGCTGCCAAAGCACGACCCCCATGTCGCGGTCATCTGGTATTCCGAGCCCGACATCGCCATGCATTATGCCGGCATCGGCTCGGACGCCAGCCGGGAGGCGCTGGCCTGCGTGGACGCGGAGTTCGCGCAAGTGCTCGCGGCGCTGCAGGCCAGGCCCGACGCCGCCGCCTGGAATGTCATCCTGCTCTCCGACCACGGGCAGGTGACGATCCGTGAGAAGGTCGATGTGGCGGCGGAAATGCGCGCCGCGGGCTTCCGCGCCGGGCCGCGGCTCGACGCCGACACCGACTATGCGGTGGTGTCGTCCTCCTGCGGCAATGTCGTGAGCCGCGACGGCCGGATCGCGAAGCTGGCGGACTGGATGCGCGAGCAGCCCTGGACGGGACTCCTGTTCACGCGCGGCGTGAACGAGGTGGAGGGCCATGTCGCCGGCAGCTTCTCCCTGGGGCTGGTGGGCCTCGACCATGAGCGCACGCCGCATCTCGTCTATACGCTCGGCCAGGACGACGGCCCCAACCGCTGGGGCTTCGCCGGCGGCGCGGTCGCAGGCACGGGCGACTCGCCGCCGGCGGCGTTCGGCGGCATCCATGGCGGGCTGCACCCGAAGGAACTTTCCTGCCTGCTGGCGGCGCGGGGACCGCACTTTCCCGCGGCCGCATGCGCGGAGGCCGCGGTCGGCCCCATCGACATCGCGCCGACCGTGCTCGCGGGCTTCGGCATCGCACCGGCGGAAACGGTCGCCGGCGGGCCGCTGGTCCGCCCGGGTATCCCGGAGCGCCGGGCGTTCGAGGCCGGCGCGGGCGGCTATGCGGCGCGCATCGACATGCTGGAAATCGGCGCCCGGCGCTATCTGGACTCGGGCCGGCGGGCGAGCTGAGCCTCGCGCCGGACGATGTAGAAGGTGGACGCGAAGATCACCGCGCCGCCCGCCAGCGCCCAGACCGAGGGCGTCTCGTCGAAGATCAGCATGGCGACCAGCACCATCATCGGCAGCCGGGTGAACTCCCAGGGCATCACCACGGTCAGGTCGGCGAGCGCGAGCGCGCGGACGAACGCCACATGCCCGAGCGAGGCGACGCCGGCGAGCGCGAACAGCCACACCCAGGTCTCCAGGCCCGGCCAACGCCAGACGAACAGCGCCGGCGGGAGCGACAGCGCCGCGATGATGGCGGAGGCGAGGAACACGATGCGCTCCACCGGCTCCCGGTGCGCGAGGCGCTTGATGACGAGCGTCGAGGCCGCGATCATCACCGCGTTGGCGAAGGCGAGGCCAGCGCCCGCATTGAGGCCCGAGAAATCCGGGCGCAGCACCAGCATGGAGCCGAGGAAGCCGACCACGATGGCGGTCCAGCGCCGCGCGCGCACGGTCTCGCCCAGCACCAGCGCCGCGCCCGCCGTCGCGAAGAGCGGCATGGTGAAGGAGAGCGCCGTGACATCGGCGAGCGGCATGACGATGACCGCCCAGAAGCCGCAGATCATGCCGACCGTGCCGAACGCGCCGCGCATCGCGTAGAGGTGCCAGGGGAAGCCCGGCCGCCGGAGCGCCGAGAGGTCCAGCCGTCGGAAGAACGGGGCCATGAAGGCCAGCACCAGCAGGTTGCGGAAGAAGACGATCTGGAACGGGTGAAGCTCGGTCGAGGCGAAGCGGATGCACACGCTCATGCCCGTGAAGGCGGCCATCGCCGCCATGGCGAGAATGCCGGCCCGGGCGAGGGCCGGCAGGCCGTTCCAGGCCGGGATCAGCCGAATAGCGGGGACTCGTCCTCGACGGGCTCGGGGTCGAGCTGGGGCCGCTCCGCGGCCTCAAGCGCCTCGCGCTCCTCCGGGGGCAGCTTGGCGCGCGCCTTGGCGGTTTCCTCGGCCAGGTCGATATAGGTACAGAGGCCGAGATCGACCGGGTGCTGCGGGCGGATATTGCTGGTGTTCCAGTGCGTGCGCTCACGCACGGCGGTGATCGTGTTCTTGGTCGTGCCGATCAGCTTGCTGATCTGCGCGTCCGAGAGTTCTGCCCGGTTGCGGAGCAGCCAGGCGATGCCGTCCGGCTTGTCCTGGCGCTTGGAGACGGGCGTGTAGCGCGGGCCGCCGCTTCGCGCCGTGGCGCGCGGCGAGTCGCGCCGGGCCATGACGAGCCTCTCATCGGGCAGGGCTTCGCAGCGGGCGATCTCCTCGCGGGTGAGTTCATCATGCGTAATCGGGTCGCGGCCGTTGATGCCGGCGCCGATATCGCCGTCCGCCAGCGCTTGCACTTCCAGCATGTGAAGGCCGCAAAACGCGCCGATCTGCTCGAAGGTGAGGCGCGTGTTGTCGATCAGCCAGACCGCGGTCGCCTTCGGCATAAGGGGCATGTCCATGGGAGAGGCGCTTTCGATTTCAGGAGAGGACTAAAGCCAGATTTAGGGTGTTTCACTCCGGTTGCAAAGGCCGGGGCGGCAGGGTCGGCCCGGGAGCGGCCTCGTCGAACTGCGGAAGATCGTCCGTAATTGTGTGCCAGGGCGCCATCGAGCCGGTGTAGATGTGCCGGTCCACGCCGCGCCCCGGATCGTCGTCCAGCCCGGCCATCGGCGTGACGGCGAGCCCGCGCTCCCGGGAACGCCGGGGGACGCCGGAACCGCAGACGCTGCAGAAGGCGACAGCGAAGAATTGCGCTTCCGGCAGCTTCCAGTCGACCGCGAGGTCCCCGCCCCGGACGAAACGCAGCCCGTCGGCGGAGGTGAAGCCGTTGGTGGCATGGGCGGCCGCGCGCGCCCGCTGGCAGCGCGAGCAATGGCAATTGTGGACGCGCCCGAAGGGCTCCAGCACCTCCCAGACGATCCCGCCGCAAAGGCAGCTTCCGGCGAGCCCCTCCACGCCCTCCGGCCGGGCACGCGGGATTTCCGGCAGCCCCTTGTTCGGCGGCCAGCCGTCGAAGCGGATGAGGTCGTCGGAAATCCTGTCCCAGGGCGGCGTCGAGGCGGCGAAGATGTGGGCGTTCGGGCGCTTTCCGGGATCGTCCGCGAAGAGGCCCGCCGGCACGAACCAGCCGCCGGCCGGCGAGCGCCCCGGCAGGGAGGAGCCGCAGGTGCCGCAGAAGGAGCGGTGGAAGCCCGGTGAGGACTCGTAGCGCCGGATCGTCTCCTCTCCGGCCGTCCACCGGAAGGCCTCCTCCCGGACCCGCGCCATGGTGGCGAAGGCGGCGCCGTGATGCTTGCGGCACATCGAGCAATGGCAATGGGAGAGGTCGCGCACGGCGTCCACGGCGAAGCGCACGGTCCCGCAAAGGCAGCGTCCCAGGGTCATGTCGGTCCTCCCGGCGGAATGGCGGCGAGCATAGCGCAAACGGGAGCCGGCGGGGCCGTTCCTTGCCAGTCCCTGCCGGTTGCCGCTAGCGTCGAGCCATGAGAACGATGACCATATCGCTTCCGGACACCCTGAAGGCGTTCGTGGAAGACCAGGCCGGCGCGCGCGGCTACGGCAATTCAAGCGAATATGCCCGCGAGTTGATCTGCAGGGAACGGGACCGCCAGAGCCTGCGCAGCATGATCCTCGAAGGAGCGGCATCGCCACTGGCGGTTACGGCAGATGCGGATTTCTTCGACGGGGTGCGCAAGCCGATTCGCCGGGCGGCCGGGAAGCGGGCGCGGCCGGAGGCACCGACATGAGCAGCGAGATCACCGTCATCCGCAATGCGGCCTGGATCGCGGCCTGGGACGGCAGCGGACACCGCTATCTGCAGGGCGGGGACATCGCCTTTGCGGGGGACAGCATCACCCAGGTGGGCGGGCGCTACGACGGCGCGGCCGACCGGGTCCTGGACGGTTCGCGCCGCTTCGCCATGCCGGGCCTCGTCAACCTGCATTCGCACCCCCACACCGAGCCCGCCTACAAGGGGGTCCGCGAGGACCACGGCGTGCCCGAGATGTACGACACCGGGCTCTATGAGCGCATGTGCGCCTTCGTCCTGGACGCGGCCGGCCGGCGGGCGGGGATGGAGATGGCCTATGCCGAGCTGCTGCTCTCCGGCGTCACCACCGTGGTCGATCTCTCCGGGCCGGTGGAGGGGTGGCTGGAATGCGCGGGCCGCAGCGGTCTTCGCTACTATATCGGCCCCTATTTCGCCGATGCCGGCTGGAGGATCGACGAGCGCCGCCGCCTTCGCTTCGAGTGGGACGAAGCCGGGGGGCGCCGCGCCTTCGAGGCGGCCCGCCGCGTCATGGAGGAGGCCGAGCGGCACCCGGGCGGGCGGCTGCGCGGCATCGTCTTTCCCGGACAGATCGAGACCTGCACGGAATCGACCCTGCGCGACGCGGCCGCCTTCGCGCGCGAGACGGGGCGCCCGCTCACCACCCACATTTCGCAGTCCAAGGTGGAATTCCACGAGATCGTCCGCCGGCACGGCAGGACGCCGCTCGAATACGCCGCCGACATCGGCTTTCTCGGGCCCGACGCCATCCTCGGACACGCCATATTCATCGACGAGCACCCCGACATCCGCTGGCGCGGCGCCGCCGATCTCGGCCGCCTGGCCGAGTCCGGGGCATCGGTAGCGCATTGCCCGTCGCCCTTCGCCCGCTACGGACAGGCGATGGACCATTTCGGCCGCTACCGGGCGCGCGGCGTCAATGTCGGGCTCGGCACCGATGTGGCGCCCCACAATCTCGTCGAGGAGATGCGCCTCGCCATCCTGCTGGCCCGCGTGATGGCGGCCGATTACCGCGCGGTGGATACATGCGAGATGTTCCGCGCCGCCACCGTGGGCGGGGCGGACGCGCTCGGGCGCGCCGATCTCGGCAGGCTGGCACCGGGCGCGAAGGCGGACATCGTGCTGCTCGACCTCGACCACCCCGCCATGCGCCCGGCGCGGGACCCGCTGCGGACTTTCGTGTTCGAGGCGGCGGACCGGGCCGTCCGCGAGGTCTTCGTGGACGGCCGGGCCGTGGTCGAGAACGGCCGGCCGCTCCATCTCGACCCGGAGGGCGCCGCGGCGCAGCTCGAAGAGTCGCAGGCGCGGATGCTGGCGGAGGCCCCCGGGCGCGACTTCCTGGGCCGCGCCGGCGACGAGATCGCGCCCCATTCGCTCCCCCTCTGACCCCTCGCAGCAGGACTGCCGCCATGCCGACTCAGCTTCCCAACCTCTCCATCAACGCCGAACGCCTCCGGGCCGCGCTCGACCGCTCCTCGGAGATCGGCGCCGGCCCCAAAGGCGGGTTGCGCCGGCTCGCGCTCTCGGACAGCGACGGGGAGATGCGCGACCAATTCGTCGAGTGGTGCAAGGCCATCGGCTGCGGGGTGACGGTCGATGAAGCGGGCAGCATCTTCGCCCGGCGCGCAGGCGGGGAGGACGGCCTGCCGCCGGTCGTCATCGGCAGCCACCTCGACACCCAGGCGGCCGGCGGGCGCTTCGACGGCATTCTGGGCGTGCTGGCGGGGCTGGAGATATTGCGTACGCTCGACGACAACGGCATCGCCACGAAGCGGCCCATAGAGGTGGTCAACTGGACCAATGAGGAGGGCGCGCGCTTTGCCCCGCCGATGGCGGCCTCGCGCGTCTTCGCCGGGCTCGCGACCGTCGAGTGGCTGCACGACCTCAAGGACGATGACGGCATCCGCTACGGCGACGAGCTCCGGCGGATCGGCTATCTGGGCGCGGCGCCGGTCGGGGGACGGGCGCTCGATTCCTATTTCGAGCTGCATATCGAGCAGGACTCGCTGCTGGAGGAAGAGGGCGTGTCGGTCGGCGTGGTGACCGGCGGTTATTACAGCCATGCGCTCAACTGCGTCTTCCGCGGCGAGTGCGCCCATACCGGGCCGACCGAGATGAAGCTGCGCCGGAACGCGATGATGGGCGCGGCCTATTTCCTCGCCGCCGTCAACGACATCGGCTGGGACTACGAGCCCGTCGGCCGCACTTCGGCCTCGCGCATGCAACTCTGGCCGAACCGCTTCGGCATCCTGCCGGAATATGCCGAGGTCACCGTCGATATGCGCCACACGGAGCGCGCGGTCACCGACGAGATGGTGGAGAAGACGCGCGCGGCGCTGGACCGGGCGGCGGAAAGGGCGCAGGTCGAGGCCGAAATCACCGCCGAATGGACCTTCGGCGACGAGGCGTTCGATCCCGAGTGCAGCGACCTGGTGCGCCGGGCGGCCCGGGCGCGCGGCACCTCCTGCATGGACATGCGCAGCATCGCCGGGCACGACGCCTATTACATATCGCGCATTGCCCCCACGACGCTGGTGTTCAGCCCCTGCATCGGCGGCATCACCCACAACGAGGCCGAAGACATCCCCTGGGAGCCGACGGTCGAGGCGGTCAATGTGCTGCTCGACGCCGTTCTCGCCCGCGCCGACCGGTAGGACACGACGATGCCGCTTGCCGCCTTCGACAGGAGCGGTTGAATTTTCACGGGCTCATTTCACAATGATATTGAGACATTCAATCGATATTGAGGTGGCTCTTCCTGTGAAACGAGGGATCGCAGCGGCCGCACTGCTGGTCGCCGCCCATGCCGGGGCCCAGGGGTCAGACGGCATGATCGAATGGCCTTATGTCGGCGGCGGGCAGGCGCAGACGAAATATTCCACGGCCGGGGACATTACGGCCGCCAATGTGGGCGAACTGGAGATCGCCTGGCAGTGGGACCCGAAAGAGGTCCCGCTTGCGCAATACGGCACCCGGCCGGGCCCGTTCCAGGCAACGCCGGTCATGGTCGGCAATGTCCTATACCTCTCGACCATGTACTCGCGGGTCGTGGCACTCGACGCGGAGACGGGAGCCGAGTTGTGGCGCTTCGATCCCCGGGTCTATGAAGGCGGGCCCAAGGGCGCGGGGCCGAGCGGCTTCAAGCACCGGGGCGTTGCATACTGGAGCGGCGGGGACGAGCGCCGCATCTTCCTCAACAGCCGCGACCGGCTCTATGCCATAGACGCCGCGACGGGCAGGCCGGACGAGGGCTTCGGCGAGGGCGGAAGCGTGTCGCTGACCGACGCCTTCGCCCGCCCGGTGACCCGCTTCGAGTTCGACCAGACCTCGCCGCCGGTCGTGTTCGAGGACCTTGTGATCGTGGGCAGCCGCATTCCCGACCGCCTGCAGCGAAAGTTCGACCCGCCGGGAACCGTGCAGGCCTTCGATGCGCGCACCGGCGAGCGCCGCTGGGTGTTCTTCACCGTCCCGCAATCGGCCGGCGAGTTCGGCGCGGACACCTGGGAGAACGGGTCCTGGCGCTTCACCGGCCACGCGAATGTTTGGGGATTGATGTCGGTCGATGTCGAACGCGGCCTCCTCTACGTGCCGACAAGCACGCCGAGCAGCGACTACTGGGGCGGCCGCCGGCCCGGCGCGAACCTCTTCGCCGAGTCTCTGGTCTGCCTCGATGCGCGCACGGGCGAGCGGAAATGGCACTTCCAGACGGTGCATCACGGCGTGTGGGACTATGACCTGGCCGCGGCGCCGAACCTCGTGACGATAAATGTGGACGGACGCGAGATCGACGCGGTGGCGCAGGTCTCCAAGCACGGCTTCACCTATGTGTTCGACCGGATGACGGGCGAGCCGGTATGGCCCATCGAGGAGCGCGCGGTGGATACCGTGACGGACGTGCCGGGCGAGGCGCTCTATCCGACGCAGCCCTTTCCGACGAAGCCGCCGCCATTCGCCGCGCAGGGCGTGTCGCTGGAGGACGCGAACGACCTGACGCCGGAGATCCACGCGCTCGCGGTGGCGGAGATGAAGCGGTTCCGGCTGGGCCCGCTTTTCACGCCGCCGAGCCTGCGCGGCACCCTCCAGCGCCCGGGCGCCAGCGGCGGCGCGAACTGGGGCGGGGCGGCTTTCGACCCGGAAACGGGGCTCCTGTTCGTGCGCACATCGGAAGAGGCCGACACGAACCAGGTCTGCGTGAACGAGGGCAACGACCCGGAGGTCGATGTCGAATACAGCAACAACTGTCCCTACGGAGCCACGCTGCTCATGTTCCGGGAGGCCGACGGGCCGGGCGCCGCCGAGACCCCGGAGAGCAGGCTCGGCCCGATCCCGCTCACCAGGCCGCCCTGGGCCCACCTGGTGGCGATCGACCTGAATGCCGGCGAGATTGCGTGGAAAGTGCCGTTCGGCGAGGGCAGCGCTGAGATACGCGCGCATCCGCTGCTGAGCGGCGTCGAGCTGCCCGCGCGGCTCGGCACGCTCGGCAATTCCGGCCCGATCGCGACCGCGGGAGGCCTCGTCTTCCTCGGCGGCGGCGAGCCCTACCTCTATGCGTTCGACAGGGCGACGGGGGCCGAGCTCTGGCGCGGCGCGACGCCGTTCAGGACCTTCGGCAACCCGATGACCTACCGCGCCCGGTCCGGACGCCAGTTCGTCGTTGTCGCCACGGGCCGCGAAGCCGATGCCGCGCTCGTCGCCTTCGCCCGGCCGGAATGACCGGCCGGGCGCCGGGCTACAGGTAGTTCGAGACCTCGACGAGATTGCCGTCCGGGTCGCGGAAATAGACCGAGCGGATGGGGCCGAGCGCGCCGCTGCGCTCCGAGGGCGGGGTTTCGATCCCGACGCCGCAGGCTTCGAGATGGGCCACGACCTCCTCCAGCGGCGTTTCCGTGATGAGGCAGAAATCCTCGCCGCCGCAGCGCGGGTCGCGGGCGCGGTACCAGTCCGTGCCGTCGGGGTGGAGGTTGATCTTGTGCCGGCCGAAGCGGAGCGCCTTGCGCACAATTCCGTCCTGGCCGATGCCGTCGCGCCCGAAGGTGACGACCTCCATGCCGAGCGCCTTCGCGTAGAACTCGCAAGTGGCTTCGACATCCTTCACCCGCATCACGAAATGGTCGAGCCGGTCGATCCTGAACATGCCTGCCTCCCGTGTTCGGCGCGCTATCCCGGATTGCTTTCGAACCCGTCCAGCCGGTCGCGCTCGGCGAGGCCGGGATCGCGTTCCTCTGCCGGGCCGTAGCCGCCCCCGCCGCCGGTGCGGACGATGAGCCGGTCGCCGCGGCCGAGCGGGAATTGCTGCTTCGAGCGGAGTGGAATCCGCTGGCCGCCGCGCTCGACGAGGGTTTCCGCCTTCGCCCCGGGGCCGCCGCCGAACAGGCCCTGCGCGGCGAAGCGGAAGCGGTCCCCGTAGGTCGCGAAGGTCACGCCGTCGTCGAGAATCCGGTAGATGCGCTGGAAGCCCATACCGCCGCGCTGGCGCCCGCCGCCGCCCGAGGCCGCGCGCAGGCTGTAGTCCTCGACGCGGAAGAACGGATAGTCGCTCTCCATCGCCTCGATCTGGATGTTCGAGCAGTTGGACAGCATCGAGTCCACCGCATCGCAGCCGTCATTGCCGGGGCCCGCCCCGTAGCCGCCGCCGAAGATCTCCAGATAGATGTTGTAGCCGCCGTCATGCTTGTGGCTG
This sequence comes from Alphaproteobacteria bacterium, assembly GCA_022827685.1. Classification (GTDB taxonomy): domain Bacteria; phylum Pseudomonadota; class Alphaproteobacteria; order Bin95; family Bin95; genus Bin95. The sequence continues at coordinate 80,042 of JAJEIH010000049.1, read as the reverse complement.
ATGCAGCTCACCGTGGTAGTGTCGAAACCGGGCGCGATCACCTTCTCCGGCACGGCGCCGGCAAGCGCGTTCATCACCGCGTTCACCACCCGGTAGCTCGGCAGCAGGCGGGCGCGCACCGGCGCCGGCGGGCGCGGATTGACGAGGCAGCCATAGGGGGCGGTGACCGCAATGGCGCGTTCCGCGCCCTCATTGAACGGGATGTCGGGGTCCGTCAGCACCGCCTTGATGCAGGCGATGGCCGAGGAGACGGTGGAGGCGAAGGGGCTGTTCATGTTGGTGGCGACCTGCGGGGCGGTGCCCTCGAAATCCACCGTGATCGAATCCCCGTCGATGGTGAGCCTGGCGCGGACCGGCACGGGGTCCTCGCCCCGGCCGTCATCGTCGAGCCATGCCTCGCCCCGGTAGCTGCCATCGGGTGCGGCCGCGATCGCGGCCCGGATGCGCCGCTCCGAGTAGTCCAGCATTTCGTCCATCGCCGCGAACACCGTCTCCCGCCCGAATTTGCGGCAGAGGCCCTTGAGCCGTTCGCCGCCCACGGCATTGGCGGCGAACTGCGCGTTGATGTCGCCGATGGTGGCCTCCGGCATGCGCACATTGGCGCGCACCAGCCGCTCGAACGGGCCGCCGTTCCAGTCCCGCTCGACCGAATAACGGCCCGGCGGCAGGGTGATCCCCTCCTCATGCACGTCGCCGGCATCCGGGTTGAGGCCGGGCGCGCCGCCGCCGAGGTCTATGTGGTGGACGACCGTCGCCGTGACCCCGACCAGCGCGCCTTCCAGGAAGATCGGCGAGAACAGGAAGATGTCCGGCAGGTGCTGGCCGCCGGAATAGGGGTCGTTGTTGACGAGGAAATCCCCCTCCCGGAGCGTCTCCAGCGGGTGGTGCTCTAGGCAGGCGCGGAAGGTGTGCGTGACGGAGCCGAGCTGGATCGGGATGAGGTCCGCCTGGGCCACGACCCGCCCCTTGCGGTCGAGGATGGCGGCCGAGCAGTCCTGCGCTTCGCGCACCACCGGGGAATGGGCCGAGCGGATGAGCTTGATCCCCATCTCGTCGGCGGCCGCGATCAGCGCCTGGGTGATGACGGCCTGATCGACCGGGGAGACCTTCATCGGCGTGCCCCTTTCCTCAGGATTGCATTGCCGTGCCCGTCGGCCGCGGCCGTCCAGCCCGGCGGCGCGTAGATCGTCGCGCTGCCGTCGTCGATGAGCAACGGCCCCGCCACGGCGTCCGGGCCGAGTTCCGCGCGGGCGAGCAGGCCGGCCTCGAGCGCCTCACCGCGTTCGGTCAGCGCCGCGGTGCGGGGCGCGCCCCGGCCGTTCGCCGGCGCCCGGCCCATGGACGGCATGGGCGGCGGCGGCGCCCGGACGCCCACGCGGAAGGACACCACCTCGACCGGGTCCCCGTGCGGCTTCGCGAACTCGAACACCCGCCGGTGTGCTTCGCCGAACAGCCGGGCAAGCTCCTCCGCCTGCAAACGATCGAGGTCCATGCCGGAAAGCGAGACCGGGACCTCGAAGGCCTGGCCCAGGTAGCGCATCTCCAGCACCCGGTCGAAATCCGCCGCCGCCTCGATCCCGAGCCCGGCCAGATAGTCCCGCGCCTCGGCCTGCAGGGCCTCAACGGTGTCGCGGATGGCGTCCATGCTGGCCTCCGAGACCGCGAGCCGCCGGGTCCGGGTCCGGTAATGCACATGGTCCGAAAGCAGCAGGCCGGACGCGGAGAGCACGCCGGCATTGGGCGGCACGACGACGGTCCCGATGGCGAGGTCTTCGGCCACTCTTGCCGCATGCAGCGGCCCCGCGCCGCCATAGGGCACCAGCACATAGTCGCGCGGGTCGCGCCCGCGTTCGGTGGAGACCCTCTGGATGGCGCGCACGATGCTGACTTCGGCGAGGCGGACGACGCTGTCGGCGAGCTCCTCCAGGGCCATCCCGAACCGGGCCGCCAGCGGCTCCAGCGCCCGGTCGGCCGCCTCGCGGTCCACTGCCATGCGCCCGCCGAGGAAAGCATCCGCCCGGAGCGTGCCGCGCACCAGATGGGCGTCCGTCACCGTCGGCCGGTCGCCGCCGCGCCCGTAGCAGGCCGGCCCCGGCATCGCGCCTGCCGAGTGCGGCCCGACCCTGAGCAGGCCGCCGTCATCGACCCAGGCGAGCGAGCCGCCGCCCGCCCCGACCGAGACGATGTCGATCACCGGCGTCTTCACCGGCAGGCCGTCGATCCGGGTCATGGAGGCAAGCTCGGGCCGGCCGTCGGCGATCAGCGCCACATCGGTGCTGGTGCCGCCCATGTCGAGCGTTATCAGGTTGCGGAAGCCCGCGCCGGCAACGCTGCGCACGGCGCCGACCGCGCCCGCCGCGGGGCCGGAGAACAATGCGGAGATGGCGTTGCGCTCCATGGCTTCGGCCGGCATCCGCCCGCCATTGGACTGCATGATCGAGAACCGTCCGGCGAAACCCCGCCCGGCGAGCGCGGCGGAAAACCGGCTGACATAGCCCGCCATGACCGGCTGCACATAGGCTGCGAGCGCGGCGGTCGAGGCGCGCTCATACTCGCGGAACTCCCGCGTCACATCGCTCGAGCAGGTGACCGGCAGCGCCGGCGCCGCCTCGCGGATGATCGCCGCCACCGCGCGTTCGTGGTCGGGATTGGCGTAGGCATGCAGGAAACAGAGCGCCGCCGCCTCATATTCGCCTTCCGCCAGCACGCGCCGGACGAGGCGGGCGGTGGCGGCGCGGTCCGGCGCCTTGAGCACCCTGCCGTCGGCCGCGATGCGCTCGTCGATCTCGAAGGTGTCGCGCCGCGCCACGACCGGCTCGGGCTTGCGGTAGCGGAGGTCGTAGATCGCCTCCTTGTCGTGGCGCTGGAGCAGCAGCAGGTCGCGGGTGCCCCTGGTCACGAACAGGCAGACGGCGGCGCCCTTGCGTTCGAGCACCGCATTGGTCGCCACGGTCGAGCCGTGGACGAGCTCCTCGATCCCGGCCGGGTCGAGGCCGGCGGCGTCGAGCGCGTGCATGGCGCCGAGATCGGGGCTGGCCGGCGTGCTCGGCACCTTCGCCGTCAGCACGGTCCCGCCCTCGACCGCCACAAGGTCGGTGAAGGTCCCGCCTACTTCAATGCCGACGCGCATGTCCGCTCCCGGTCTCCGGCGCCCGCTGCTAAAGTGCATTCGCGAACGCGGAAATGGAAGGCAGGGAGTGAAGGCGCCGCGCTTCTCCTACGTCCGGCCGGAAAGCCTCGACAGCGTTCTGGAGCTTCTTGCTGAGCATGAGGGCGAGGCCCGCATCCTCGCCGGCGGCCAGAGCCTGATGCCGACCCTGAACATGCGGCTGTCCGAGCCGCGCCTGCTGATCGACATCAACCGCATCGACGCGCTGAAGGGCATCTCGCTGGAGGACGGAACGGTGAGGATCGGCGCGCTCGCCCGCCATGCCGAGGTGCTGGAGTCTCCGCTTGCAGCCGAACATCTGCCGCTGATTGCGGACGCCATGCCCCATGTCGCCCATGTTGCGGTCCGCAACCGCGGCACGTTCGGCGGCAGCATCGCGCTCGCGGACCCCGCCGCCGAGCTGCCGGCCTGCGCGGTCGCGCTCAACGCCTCTTTCGTGCTGGCGAGCACGCGCGGGCGGCGGACGGTGCCGGCGCGGTCCTTCTTCCACGGGCTCTACGAAACGGAGCTCGCCGAGGACGAGCTTCTGGTGGAGGCCCGCATCCCGGCAATCGCTCCGGGCTACCGGTCCGCCTTCATGGAGTTCGCCCGGCGCCATGGCGACTTCGCGCTCGCCGGCGTCTGCTGCCACGCCCGTGTCGAGGGCTGCGTGCTGCGCGATGTCAGCCTGGCCTGTTTCGGCGGCGAGGACCGGCCCCGGTTCGCCGCCGCCGCCTCGGCCGCGGCGGAGGGCAGGGCGTGGTCGGAGGAGGTGAAGGACGCGGTGAAGGCCGCGCTCGGCGGCGAGCTCGAACCCGAGGGAACCTTTCATGCCTCGGCGGAAACCCGCGTGCATCTCGCGCAGGTGCTGGCGGCGCGCGCGGTGGACCGCATGCTCGCGGCAGGCTGAGAGGAGGCGGAGGGATGGAGGAGGCTGCCGAAATCGCGCTCACCGTCAACGGCGAAACGGTTTCCGCGCGCGTCGAGGCGCGGCGACACCTGGTGGACTTCCTGCGCCTCGATCTCGGCCTCACCGGCTCCCGTCTCGGCTGCGAGCACGGCGTCTGCGGGGCCTGCACGGTCCGGGTGGACGGGGCCATCGTCCGCGGCTGCCTGATGCTGGCCGTCCAGGCCGACGGGGCCGATGTGTGGACGATAGAAGGCCTGTCGGACGCGGGCGAGATCGCCGGCCTGCAGGACGCCTTCGTCGCGCGCAATGCGCTCCAGTGCGGCTATTGCACGCCGGGCATGCTGTTGACCGCGGCGGAGATGCTGAAGGCCGGCCGCAGGATGACGCGGCCGGAAATCCGTGAGTTCCTGTCGGGCAATTTCTGCCGCTGCACCGGCTATCACGCCATAGTCGATGCCATTGAGGCGGTCATGGCGGAGCGCTTCCGTGACTGACCGGCCCGAAGCCGCCGGGCGGCCCCTGCCGCGCGGCAGCGCAAGGCGGCTTGCCGCCGGCCGAGGCAGATATGCCGACGACCTCCGCTTCCCCGGCCTCCTCCACCTCGCCTTTGTCCGGAGCCCGCATGCGCATGCCCGGATCGTGAAGATCGACCCGGCGCCGGCGCTCGCCGCCGTGCCGGCCGCGAAGGTGTTCACCGGGGCCGACATCGCGGCGGTCTGCACCCCCTGGCAGGGGAAAATGGACCATCTGCCGACCCTGGTCTCGCCGCCGCAGCATGCCGTCGCGGTGGACCGCGCGGTCTGGCAGGGCGAGCCCGTTGCCGCGGTCGCCGCCGCCAGCCGCGCGCTCGCCGAGGACGCCGCCGCCGCAGTCGCCGTGGAGTGGGAGCCGCTGCCGGCGGCGGCGGTCCGCGACCGCACGCTGGACGCGGACGCCGCGCCGGCCCACCCGGAACTCGGCGGCAATCTCGCCTATGCCGCCGCGATCCGGGCCGGTGACCCGGAGGCCGCGCTTGCGGGGTCCGCGCATGTCGTGGAGGCCTGCTTCTCCTTCGCGCGCCATACCGGCGTGCCGCTCGAACCGAGGACCGTGATCGCCGACTACGACCCGGGCGAGGGCCGGCTCACCGTCCATGGCAGCCACCAGGCGCCCTGGCACCAGCAGGACACGCTGTCGCGCCATCTCGGCATCCCCGAGCATCTCGTCCGCGTGGTCACGCCCGATATCGGCGGCGGGTTCGGCATCAAGCTGCACATATACGGCGAGGAGATCGCGGTCTCGGCCGTCAGCAGGATCCTCGGCCGGCCGGTCAAATACACCGCCGACCGCCTGGAATCCTTCATCAGCGACATCCAGGCCCGCGACCAGAGGGTGGAGGCGCGCATGGGCGTGGACGCGGACGGCGCCATCCGGGGGCTCTCCGTGGACGCGCTCTCCTCCTTCGGCGCGTTCGCCTCCTACGGCCGCGCGCCGGTCAATGAAGGCATGATGACGATCTCAATGGCCGGCGGGCCCTACGCCAACGGGCACTATGAGGGCCGGCTGCGCATCGCCTTCCAGAACAAGCCGCCGTCCGGCATGTACCGCGCGGTCGGCCAGCCGATCGCCTGCGCGGTGACCGAGCAGCTTCTGGACCGGGCGGCCCACGCCGCCGGCATCGACCCGGTGGAGATGCGCCGGCGCAACTACTGGGCCGAGGACGCCTTTCCGCTGAGGACGCCCGGCGGCATCGCCATGGACCGGCTGAGCCTCCGCCAATGCCTTGACAGGCTGGTCGCCATGATGGGCTATGACGCGCTCCGGGCCGAGCAGGCGGCGCTGCGCCGAAGCGGGGTCTATCGCGGCATCGGGGTCGCGACCTTCCTCGAAATGACCGCCATCGGCGCGGAGCGCTACGGCCCGGCGGGGGCCCGCATCAGCACCCAGGACGGCGCGACGGTGCGGCTGGAGCCGTCGGGCAGGGTGCGCTGCGTCACCTCCGTCATCGAGATCGGGCAGGGAACCCTGAGCGCGCTCGCGCAGATCGTCGCCGACCGCCTGGGCGTGGCGCCGGAGGATGTCGGCGTGGTGGGCGGGGACACGGCGCTCGCCCCTTATGGCGGCGGCGCCTGGGCCTCGCGCGGGCTCACCATAGGCGGCGAGGCCGCCTGGCGCGCGGCGGAGGGGCTGCGCGCGAACATTCTCGAACTCGCCGGCTCGATCCTCCAGGCCGATCCCGCCGGGCTCGACCTCGCGGGCGGCGCGGTCTGCGACCGGGCGACGGGAGAGACCCGGATCACGCTCGCCGAAATCGGGCGCATCGGCCATTTCCGCCAGGACACCCTGCCGCCGGGCGTGCAGCCGGAACTTGCCGTCACCCGCCACTACGCGCCCGACGACGTGCCCTTCGCGCTCGCCAACGGCGTGCAGGGCTCGTCGCTGGAGGTCGATGCAGAGACCGGCGGGGTGCGGCTGCTCGGCCACTGGGTGGTCGAGGATTGCGGGCGGATCGTCAACCCGCTCCTGGTGGAAGAGCAGATCCGGGGCGGCGTCGTGCAGGGCATCGGCGGGGCGCTGTTCGAGGAATGCCGCTACGACGAGCACGGCCAGCTGCTGAACGGCAGCCTCGCGGATTACCTGGTTCCGATGGCGGCGGAGCTGCCGGACATCCATGTCGGCCATGTCGAAACGCCGCTCAGGGGCACCGCGCTCGGCGCCAAGGGGGCGGGCGAGGCCGGGACGGTCGGCGCGCCGGCTGCCGTCCTGCTCGCGGTGAACGACGCGCTCAGGCCGCTCGGCGCGCAGGTCTCGAGCCTGCCGATCACGCCCGAGGCCGTGCTGAACGCCATCGCGGCGGCGGCCTGACGGGCCGGCGGGGCAGCCCGGTGGCGGAAGAAGCGCGCCGGTCCGTCCGCTTCCTTTCCGGGGCCGACCTCGACGGGCTCGGCCTCGGCATGGGCGAACTGGTGGACATTCTGGAGGAGGCGTTCCGGGCGAAGGCGGCGGGCGGGGTGGCGATGCCGCCCAAGATCTTCTTCCACCGGGGCGGGCCGCGTTTCTACAGTTCGATGGTTTCGGCCAGCCCGGCGCTCGGCTATGCCGGCTGCAAGTGGCAGAGCGGCGACCCGGACAACCCCGCCGCCGGCCTGCCCTACATACAGGGCCTCTACATCCTCACCGAGGACGCCACCGGGCGCATGTGCGCGGTGATGGACGCGGAGTGGATCACCGGGCGGCGCACGGCGGCCGCCTCCGCACTGGTCGTCCGGCATCTGGCGAGGGCGGGCGCCCGCACGCTCGGCATTCTCGGCTGCGGCCTGCAGGCGCGGGCCCATCTGGAGGCGGTCCACGCCGTCCGCCCGGGGTTCGACCGCTGCCTGTGCTACGACATCCATCCCGAACGCCAGGAACGGTTCATCGCGGAGATGACGGAGAAGTTCGGCTTCGCGTCCGTCGAGGGGGCGGGCGGGCCCGAAGAGGTCGCGCGCCGCGCGGATGTGCTGGTGACCGGTGGGCCGATCGAGAAGGACCGCAGGCCCGTCATCCGGCCGGACTGGATCGGGGCTGGCGCGCTGGTCGTCACCATCGACTATGACAGCTATGTCACCGACGAGGCGGTCCGGGCGATGGACCTGCTGCTGACCGACGATTTCGCCCAGATTGAGGACGCGCGGCTGAACGAAGGGAAGTTCCCGGCGGTGGACCGCGTGGATGCGACGCTCGCGGAGCTTGTGGCGCATGGCAGGGGCGCCAGAACCTCCGATACGCAGCGGATTCTGGCGTTCAATCTCGGCATTGCGCTCGAGGACCTGGCGACGGCCGTCGAGCTCCTGAAACGGGCCGAGCGGAGCGGCGCCGGGACGATGCTGCCCCTGTAGCAGCCGGGCCGTGTCAGGGCACGAGCAGGATCTTGCCGATATGCGCGCTCGATTCCATCAGCCGGTGGGCCTCCGCGGCTTGCGTGAGCGGGAAGCGCGCATGGGTCACGGCGCGGAACTCGCCCGAGGCGAAGCGCGGCCAGGCATAGTCGGCGACCTCCCTGCAGATTTGCCCCTTCTCCTCGACGGAGCGCGGCCGCAGCATCGAGCCGGTCACGATGAGGTGCTTGCGCTGGACGAGCCCGAAATTCACCTCCGCCTCCGAGCCGCGCATGAAGGCCACGAAGCAGAGCCGCCCGCCATGGTTCAGCAGCTCGAGCTGACGGTTGATATAGTCGCCACCGACCATGTCGAGAATGACGTCCGCCCCGCCCGCTGCCTTGCGTGCGGCCGCCACGAAATCCTCCTCGCGGTAGTTGATCGCCCGGTCGGCGCCAAGCGCCTCGCAGGCCGCCACTTTCTCCGCGCTGCCGGCGGTCGCGAGCACCGTGCAGCCCCAGGCCTTGGCGAGCTGGATCGCGGTCGTGCCGATGCCGCTCGAGCCGCCCTGCACCAGGAAGGTCTCGCCGGGTTGGAGCGCGCAGGTCTGGAAGACATTGGCCCAGACGGTGGCGTAGGTCTCCGGCAGGCCGCCCGCGTCGATCAGGTCCACGCCGTCGGGCACCGCCATGCACTGCGCGGCCGGCACGGCCGTGTATTCGCAGTAGCCGTCGCCGGAGAGCAGCGCGCAGACCGGATCGCCCGCCGCCCAGCCCTCGACGCCCTCGCCGATGCCGGCCACGGTGCCCGAGCATTCCAGCCCGATGATGTCGGAGGCGCCGGGCGGCAGCGGGTAGCTGCCCGCGCGCTGCATGCAGTCCGCGCGGTTGATGCCGGCGGCGGCGATGCGGATGAGCACCTCGCCGGGGCCGGGCCTCGGCACGGGGCGGCGTCCGGGCACCAGCGCCTCCGGGCCGCCGGGCGCCGGGGTTTCCATAACGGTCATTTCGGCGGGCAATGCGTTGGCCATCTCGGTCCATTCCGGGTAAAGGGCAGGGCCGGGGACATTCGCAAGCGGAGGCCCGCCATGCAAGACGAAGACGAGAAACCCCGCCCGCCCGGCTACACGCTCGGCGACGACCTCTCCCGGCTCTCGGTGGGGGACCTGGAGGAACTCGCCGCCCGGCTCCGCGCCGAGGCCGACCGCGTCGATGAGGAGCGTGAGCGCAAGAAGAGCGCCATAGGCGGCGCGGCCGCCCTGTTCAGGAACTGAGGCGGGCGTGCTAGCATCGGCGCCGACACCTGAACGCAAGCGGAGGGCCGCGGGCCGTGAGAATCAAGGTCGATCCCGATCTGTGCGAGGGCCACAACCGCTGTTTCGCGCTGGCGCCGGACCTGTTCGAGGTGGACGATTACGGGCTGTCCAGCGCGGTGAATGACGGCGCGGTGCCGCCCGGCCGGGAAGAGCAGGCCCGGCTCGCCATCGACAATTGTCCCGAATTCGCGATCTCGGTCGTGGACGAGGACTGACGGGGGACAAGCCTATGACCGACGCGCCGGAGACCTGTCCGGTTCACGACTGGGCGACCGACTACGACATTTTCGACCCCGATTATGTGCGCGACCCCGCGCCGGTCTGGGACGATCTGCGCGAACGCTGCCCGATCGCGCACACGGGGCGCTGGGGCGGCTCCTGGATGCCGACGCGCTACGAGGACCTGCAGCAGCTGGTCAAGATGGTGCCGGCGCTCTCCTCGCGCTCGGCCGTGGTGGTGCCGCCCTCGCCGGAGTTGCGCGAGGTGCTGGTGGCGGAGGCGAAGAAATACGGCAGCGAGAACCCGCCGATCACCGCCGACCCGCCGGAGCACCAGCCGTTCCGGCGGCTGATCCTGCCCTTCTTCTCGCCGCGCGCGGTGGAGGAGCAGATCCCCTATACGCGCGCGCTCTGCAACAGCCTGATCGACGGCTTCGCGGCGAAGGGCGAGGCCGACGCCGCGGCCGACTACGCCCAGCAGATCACGCCGCGCGTCATCGCGCATGTGCTCGGCATCGACCCGGCGCGCGCCGGTGATTTCGTCACCTGGGTGCGCGGCATACTGGAACTCGGCCAGACGCAGCCGGAAATGCGCATCAAGTATCGCGGCATCATCCGCGACTTCTTCCAGGAGATGGTGACCGAGCGGCGGAAGAATCCCCGCGGCGACGCGATCTCGACCCTCATCGAGGCCGAGGTCGAGGGCGAGAAGCTGGACGACTACAAGGTCGTCGGCGTCTGCTTCCTGCTGCTGGTGGCAGGCATCGACACCACCTGGAGCTCGATCTCCGCCTCGCTGCTGCATTTCGCGACCCACCCGGAGGACCAGGCGCGGCTCAGGGCCGAGCCGGAGCTGCTGCCGACGGCGGTGGAGGAGCTGCTGCGCTTCTATTCCCCGGTCACCATGGGCCGCAAGGTCATGGAGCCCGTGGAGGTCGGCGGCGTCGAGATGAAGCCCGGCGACAAGGTGCTGCTCAACTTCCCGGGCGCCAACCGCGACCCGGCGGCGTTCGAGAAGCCCGACGAGGTGATTCTCGACCGCAAGCGCAACCGCCACATGGCCTTCGGCCTCGGCATCCACCGCTGCGCCGGCTCCAACCTCGCGCGGATGGAAATGCAGGTCGCGCTCCGCACCTGGTTCGACCGCATCGGCCCGTTCGAGCTTGCGGACCCGGATGCGGTCACCTGGGCCGGCGGGCAGGTGCGGGGGCCGCGCACGGTGCCGGTCCGCTTCGCCGCCGCCTGAGGCGGGCGCAGGACCCGCGGGAGAGAACACCCATGACCGACAGTCCGCAACGCTGCCCGGTGCATGACTGGGCCAGCGACTACGACATCTTCGACCCGGGCTATGTGCGCGACCCGGCGCCCGTCTGGGACGAGCTCCGGAACCGCTGCCCGATCGCGCGCACCGAGCGCTGGGGCGGCTCCTGGCTGCCGACCCGCTACGAGCATCTGCAGCAGATGGTGAAGATGGTGCCGGCGCTCTCCTCCGCCTCGCCGCTCGTGGTGCCGCCCTCGCCGGAGATGATGGAGATCCTGGAAGCGGAGACGGAGAAGCACGGCGAGACCAGCCGCACCCCGCCGATCACCTCCGACCCGCCGCGCCACCGGCCCTACCGGCGCCTCATCATGCCGCTGTTCAGCCCGCATGCGGTGGAGGGCTACATCCCCTACACGCGCATCCTCTGCAACCGGCTGATCGACGGCTTCATCGCCGACGGCCGGGCCGATGCGGCGGCGGACTATGCGGAACAGATCACGCCGCGGGTCATCGCGCACATCCTCGGCATCGACCCCGCGCGCGCCGAGGAGTTCGTCGGCTGGGTGCGCGGCGTGCTGGAGATCGGGCTGACCGAGCCGGACGAGATGGTGCGCTGCCGGACCGCCATCCGCGCCTTCTTCCAGGAGATGGTGACCGAGCGGCGCCGGAACCCCTGCGGCGACGCGATCTCCATGCTGATCGACTCGGAGGCCGAGGGCGAGAAGCTGACCGACTACCGGATTCTCGGCATGTGCTCGCTGCTGCTGATCGCCGGCATCGACACGACCTGGAGCGCGATTTCCTCCTCGCTCTACCATTTTGCGACCCATCCGCAAGACCAGGCACGGCTTCGCGCGGAGCCGGAGCTTCTGCCGACGGCGGTGGAGGAGCTGCTGCGCTTCTACTCGCCCGTCACCATGGGCCGCATCGTGACGGAGCCGGTCGAGATCGACGGGGCGGAGATGCAGGAGGGCGACCGGGTGCTGCTCAACTTCCCCGGCGCCAACCGCGACCCGGCGGCGTTCGAGCGCGCCGGTGAGGTGGTGCTGGACCGCGAGCGCAACCGCCACATGGCCTTCGGCCTCGGCATCCACCGCTGCGCCGGCTCCAACCTCGCCCGCATGGAAATGCAGGTGGCGCTCCGCACCTGGTTCGACCGCATCGGCGCGTTCGAGCTTGAGGACGCGGAGGCCGTCACCTGGGCCGGCGGGCAGGTGCGCGGGCCGAGGAAAGTGCCGGTCCGGTTCGAGGCGGCGGGGTAGGCGGGCCGCCGCCGGTCATTCGGCCGGGGCCGTCGGCTCCTCATTGCGGCCGAGATGCAGATGCAGCATGCCTTCGATGCGCGAGACCCGGTCGCCCAGTTCCGCAAGCCGGCCTTCCATGCGCTCCATGCGGATCTCGATCCGGTCCATGCGGCTCTCGATCCGATCCATGCGCCCGGTGAGTTCGGCGCGCAGCGCGCGCTGACTCTGCCAGATCAACCCGGCCAGGGCTGCGCCGACCGCCAGTATCGCAATCATTTCAGGGCTCATGGGGGACGAGGCGCTTCCTTGCGATTGCGAGCGAGCCTGCGCAATTCCGGCCGGCGGGTCAAGCTGCTGTAGCGCCTGCCCACCGCCTGCCGGCGTCCGGCCGGGGCATCCGTCCGGCGGAGGTTTCCCCGTCGGTGCAAGCCTGCGGGAGCATGCAATAGACAACCCGGCCCGGCGCCCCTACGGTCGCGGACGCACATGGCCGGAGTTGTTTCGAACCACACCGGGAGGAAACCTGATGAATAAACCGGCGTTCGCGGCCGTGGTGGCCGCGGCATTCGTTAGCGCATCTTCTGCTTTCGCCGAACCGCAGGCAGAAGTTCTGCACTGGTGGACTTCAGGCGGTGAGGCCAAGTCCGTCGCCGTGCTCCAGCAGGAGTTTGCCGCCAATGGCGGCACCTGGACCGACATGCCCGTGGCCGGCGGCGGCGGCGACGCCGCGATGACCGCCCTGCGCGCGCGCGTCCTGTCCGGCAACGCGCCGACCGCCGTTCAGTTGAAAGGACCGGCGATTCAGGAATGGTATGAAGAAGGCGCATTGGCCGACATTTCGGCCGTGGCCGAGGCCGAAGGCTGGGCCAATGTGCTGCCGGCCTCGATTGCCGGCCATATGCAATGCGAAGGCGCCTGGTGCGCCGCGCCCGTCAATGTTCATCGCGTGGACTGGATCTGGGCCAATGCCGACATCCTGACGGCCAATGGCATTGCCATGCCGGGCACATGGGACGAATTCAACGCGGCCGCCGAAAAGCTGCAGGCCGCCGGCATCGTCCCGCTGGCCCATGGCGGGCAGGCCTGGCAGGACGCCACCGTGTTCGAAGCGGTTGCGCTGGGTATTCTGGGCGCCGACGGCTTCCGGAAGGCGTTCGTCGAGCTCGACGAGAATGCCCTGACTTCGGACGCGATGGTTGCCGTCTTCGATCAGATGCGCACCATGCGCGGATATGTCGACCGCAATTTCTCGGGGCGCGACTGGAACCTCGCCACGGCCATGGTGATGAACGGCGAAGCTGCCTTCCAGATCATGGGAGACTGGGCCAAGGGCGAGTTCCTGGCTGCCGGGAAGGCGCCCGGGGTCGATTTCCTCTGCGCTTCGACGCCGGGCGACGGGTTCCTCTACAACGTGGACAGCTTCGCGATGTTCAACGTGGACGGAGAGGACAAGCGGGCCGGCCAGGCGCTGCTGGCCAAGCTGATCGTCGGCAAGAACTTCCAGAAGGTCTTCAACCTGAACAAGGGCTCGATCCCGGCGCGTACGGACGTCGCGCTGGACGAGTTCGACAGCTGCGCGCACCTGTCCGCCCGGGATATGGCGGCAAGTTCGGAAAGCGGTTCGCTGCTGCCCAGCTACGCCCACGGCATGGCGCTGCGCGGCGCGCAATCCGGCGCGATCACCGACGTGGTCACGGCGCATTTCAACTCGGACATGTCGTCGGCCGATGCAGTGAAAATGCTGGCCGAGGCCATTGCCAACTCGATGTAGCCCGGCGGGTCCCGCGCCCGCAGCCCGGCGGGCGCGGGACCGTTTTCCGTAGAAGTCAGTCTTCATGGCCGCCTGGCTGGAACGCAACGTCCCGAAACTGGTCCTCGCACCGTCTTTTGTCGCTGTCCTGGTCTTCGTCTACGGGTTCATCGCCTGGACGGCCTGGGTATCGATGACGCGCTCGCGCCTTCTGCCGAAATACGAGATCGAAGGATTCATTCAATACGACCGGCTGTTCGCCGCGCCCCGCTGGGATACGGCCATAAACAACCTGTTCGTCTTCGGCGCATTGTTCATCGCGGTCTCAATGCTGCTGGGCCTGCTGCTGGCGATTCTCCTGGACCAGAAAATCAGGGCCGAGGGTGCGCTGCGCACAATCTACCTGTATCCCATGGCTCTCTCGATGATCGTGACCGGGACCGCGTGGAAATGGATCATGAACCCGGGCCTCGGAATCGAGGCGACGGTGCGCGGCTGGGGCTTCGAGGGCTTTTCCTTCGATTGGGTCATCGACCCCGACATGGCGATCTACGCGATTGTCATCGCCGGCGTCTGGCAGGCGAGCGGTTTCGTCATGGCGCTGTTCCTCGCCGGACTGCGCAGCGTGGATGAAGAGATCGTCAAGGCGGCCAGGGTGGACGGCATTCCTACATGGCGCATCTATTCCGCGATCATCATTCCTTCGATGATGCCGATCTTCCTGTCCGCCTTCATCGTGTTGGCCCACCTCGCGATCAAGAGCTTCGACCTTGTCATCGCGTTGACCGGCGGCGGACCCGGCTACGCCACCGACCTCCCCGCGACCTACATGTATGCGATGGCCTTCTCGCGCGGCGACCTCGGCCAGGCGGCGAGTTCGGCGATGGTCATGATGGCGGTCGTGTTCGCAATTGTCGTGCCCTACCTCTATTCGGAATTGAGGGCGAAGCGTGACTGATCCGGCGCGAGGCCTGCCCGCTGCGCCCCGCGCCGGCCAGGCGGCGCTGCGCTGGTTGTTGTTTGCGATCCTGGGGTTGTTCGCCCTGTTCTACCTGATGCCGCTTTTCGTGATGATCGCAACGTCGCTGAAGAGTCTCGAGGAAATCCGGGCGGGAAGCTTGGTTGCGCTGCCGGCCCGGGTGACGTTCGAAGCCTGGGGCACGGCCTGGTCCAGCGCCTGCACCGGCATCCAGTGCGAGGGGCTTCGGCCGTATTTCTGGAACTCCGTGTCGCTGTCGGTGCCGGCGGTGGCAATTTCGACCCTGCTCGGCGCCGTGAACGGTTACGTGATCGCGCAATGGAGGTTCCGCGGCGCAAACCTGATCTTCTCGCTGATGTTGTTCGGCTGCTTCATCCCGTTCCAGGTGGTGCTGCTGCCGATGGCGCGGACGCTCGGGTTCATGGGCCTGACGGGCTCCATCTCCGGCCTGGTCTTCGTTCACGTGATCTACGGCATCGGCTTCACCACGCTGTTTTTCCGGAACTACTACGTCACCATTCCGGTCGAACTGGTGAAGGCGGCGAAGGTGGACGGCGCGGGTTTCTTCCGCATCTTCTGGTCCGTTTTCATGCCGCTCAGCCTGCCCATACTGATGGTCACGGTAATCTGGCAATTCACCCAGATCTGGAACGACTTCCTCTTTGGCGTGAGCTTCAGCCAGGCGGGAACGCAACCCGTGACCGTGGCCCTGAACAATATCGTCAACTCGACCACGGGCGTGAAGGAATACAACGTGGATATGGCCGCTGCGATCATCGCCGCGCTCCCCACGCTGTTCGTCTATGCCGTCGCCGGCAAGTATTTCATCCGCGGACTGACCGCAGGCTCCGTGAAAGGGTGACCCGATGGAACCGATCCTGGAGATAAGAAACCTCGGCAAGAACTTCGGCGCGGTGGAAATCCTGAAGGACATCAACGTGTCGGCGGAGCCGGGGGGCTTCCTGGTGCTGGTGGGGCCGTCCGGCTGCGGCAAGTCCACCCTGCTGAACTGCATTGCGGGGCTCGAGCCGATTTCCGGCGGAACGATTCATATCGGCGGACGCGACGTGACCCATGTCAGCCCGAAGGACCGCAACATTGCGATGGTGTTCCAGTCCTATGCGCTTTATCCGACCATGAGCGTGGCCGGGAACATCACCTTCGGCATGAAAGTGCGCGGGGTGGACAAGGCGGTGCGGGCCAGGAAGCTGCAGGAGGTGGCCCGGCAGCTCCAGATCGAACAGCTTCTGGACCGGCGCCCCAGCCAGCTCTCGGGCGGCCAGCGCCAGCGGGTCGCCATGGGGCGGGCGCTGGTGCGCGATCCCCAGCTGTTCCTGTTCGATGAGCCCCTGTCGAATCTCGACGCCAAGCTGCGCGTCGAGATGCGCCTGGAAATCAAGAAGCTGCACAGCGACCTCGGCGCCACGATGGTCTATGTGACCCATGACCAGATCGAGGCGATGACGCTCGCGACCAGGATCGTGGTCCTGAAAGACGGCGTCGTGCAGCAGGTCGGTTCGCCCGCCGAGATATACAACCGCCCGACCAACCTGTTCGTGGCCGATTTCATGGGAAGCCCGGCGATGAACCTGATCCCGGCCAGGGCGTCGCGCCACGGCAACGGCACGAGGATCGAAATCGAACGGGCCGGGGGCCCGCCGATCGTGTTGATCGACGGCCGCATCGACGGTCTGCCCGGGGACGTGGTCGTGGGGCTCCGGCCCGAGGACATAGCCGAGGCGGGCTTCCGCGCCGGCGACGGCGTTCAGGAAGCCGAATGCCTGATCGACATGGTGGAGCCGGCGGGCGCCGATACCTTTGTCGTGTCCCTGATCGGCGGCAAGCAGGTCACGGCGCGGCTTCATGCCGAAACGGAGGCCCGTCCCGGCTCGACCCTCGCCCTGGCCTTCGATCTCGGCAAGGTATCGTATTTCGCGCCGGATACGGGCGAACGCCTGAACTGACCGGTCTTCGGCGCGTTCCGGACGCCGCCGGCTCCTCACCGGGGGCGAGGCGCTTCCCTTCCCTTGAACGACTGGCGCGCTTGCCCATAACGGGCAGGACTGGCACTTGAACGGGCGCGCATACCGCAAGCGGGAGGGCCCGGGCCACCCCGATTTCGGCCTCTATCCGGACTAACCGGGAATATCGGCAGGCAGAGCAGAGAGGGCTACAGCATGCAATACCGCGTCTATTCCGGCAGCGACGGGCAGTCCCATATCGAGGAGTTCGAGATGAACGCGGCGGGCACGTTCAGCTTCGCCACGACTGCGGGGGAGGAGCTGGTGTTTCGCCGGGAGCCGATGCCCGGCTGGCACAATTGCCCCCGGCGCCAGTTCGTCATCACCGTGCATGGAGAGGCGGAGCTGGGCTTCGGCGACGGCACCACCCGGCGAATAAGGCCCGGCGACCTCTGCCTGATGGAGGACCACACCGGACAGGGCCACACCACCACGGTCGTGAAGGAGCCCTGGCTATCCATACAGGTTCCTGTGAGCATGGATGCCGAGGTCGTTGCTTCGCCCGCCGGTGGCCGGGGCTCCGAAGACGGCTGAGCCGGGGCAGCCGGGCCGCCGCTATTCCGCCGCCGGCTCCGGCGCGGCGTTCCGAGGAGATCCGCCTGCTTTTCAGGCGACCGCAGGCGCTACGCGACCGCCCCGAGGCCGTTCCGGGCGACCAGGGTCAGCAGCTTCAGCGATGCGCCGCGGGGCCGTCTCTCGCCCCGCTCCCACTGGCTCACAAGGCCCGTCGTCACATTGAGGTAGCGGGCGAACACCGCCTGGCTCGCATTCTCCCGCAGGCGGATCTTGCGAGGACAGGAGGACCTGAGAGCGGCCGGTCATATGTCGCGGAAATCTCCGCCGCGCCCCTTACCCCCTGCAAATTTCACCGCGCCCTCGACGCCCCCGGCGACTTCGGCCTTGCTCCCCCGCCACTCCTGGCGCAGCGCCTCACGTTCGCTCAGGCCATGCTGCGCCCGGACGGACCGCCGGTCGGCCCTCATGCAGCTTTGCGGAAAGCGGGCGATGTCGCGGGCCAGCGCCTCGGCCCTTTGCCGGGCTTCGCCTTGCGGCACCACATATTCGCAAAGGCCGATGGCAAGCGCCTCATTCGCATCCACCCGGCGCGCGGTCAGGACCAGGTCCATCGCCCGGCCTTCGCCCACGAGGCGCGGCAGGCGCACAGTGCCGCCGTCGATCAGCGGGATGCCCCAGCGGCGGCAATAGACGCCCATGAAGGCGGTCTCCTCCATCACCCGGAGGTCGCACCACAACGCCAGTTCCATACCGCCTGCCACAGCCGGGCCGGCGACCGCGGCAATGACCGGCTTGGAGAGCTCCAGACGGCTCGGTCCCATCGTGGCCATGGGCGGCTCGCCCTCGTCGGGGAAATCGAACGAGTTGAGGGCCCCGGCACCGGAAAGCGCAGCGGCATGCTTCAGGTCCCAGCCGGCGCAAAAGGCCCCGCCCTGGCCCCAGAACACAGCGACGCCGGCGCTGTCGTCGGCCTCGAAGGCCCGGAAAGCATCGTAGAGCGAGGCTGCGCTTTCCGGGTCCATCGCGTTGCGCGCCTCGGGCCGGGAGTGGATCACGGTCCACACGGCGCCGTCCTTCTCGATTCTCACGCTCATTCGACGTACCTCCCCGGCGAGCGCCGTTCCGGCCTTCCCGCCCGATATCCCGCTACCGGTGACAGACGCGAGGGAAGGGGGCAAGTGCAGGGTTTCGCCGCCGGACCCGCCTGTGCACCGGACGGAACGGCGATCCGGGTGCCACGCGCCGGTACAGGCCACTTGCCGCGTTGCGCGCCCGGTCTGCCGCTTGACAATGTTCCCTGCATGTGCTTTTCCGCGCCACCGAAGCAAGGAGGGCGGCGACTATGCCGGGGGCGCTTTCCCTCGACCTGCGCAGGCGGGTGGTCGAGGCGGTGGAGGCGGGGATGAGCCAGCGAGCGGCGGCGGCGCGGTTCGCCATCGGCAAGACCACCGTTGGCGCGTGGTGCAGGCTCCGGCGCGAGCGCGGCCATCTCTGCCCCGGAAAGCCCGGCCGCCCTCCGCCGTCGCCGGTCGAGGGCGAGCGCGGCTTCCTGCTCGGCCTGCTGGAGGACGACCCGAACCTCTCCATCGCGGAGTTGCGCGCGGCACTCGCGGAACGGGGCGTCACGGTGAGCCGGGCCGCCGTGCAGAAATTCCTCAAGCGCCGCGACGTCAAACGCTGGCGGGGCCGCCGCCCCCTCAAGCCGCGGCGGCGGCGCTGAACCGCCAGGGCGGCCCGACCGCGGGGGATAATTGCCGGGCCGATTCCGGACGCGGGCAAACGGCGGGCGTACGTCTTCTGTCTGCCGGCCGCCGCCGGCCTTCGCCCTTCCGGCTCCTTCGAAGACGGCGCCCCGCCGCCGTCCTATGCCCAGGTCATGCCCCCGCGCTCCCGTTCCGGCAGGCTCCGGATATAGGGCGAACGCGCAGGAATTCAACCGCTTTCAGGAAATAAAACCGCTCCGGGAACCCCCGATACGCGCCCGCCCGCTCTCAGCCGAGCGCCGTCAGCGCCGCTTCGCGGGTTTCGAAATAGTCGATGACGGAGGTGAAGCCGCCCATGTCGAGGACCGACAGGCATTCCGGCAGGAGGGCGGCGAGCACCAGGCGCCCGCCCTTCTCGTTGCACAGCTTGGCCGAGACCAGCAGGGCGCGCAGCCCGCTGCTGTCCACATAGCCCATGCCCTCGCAGTCCAGCACGACGCGGGTGCTGCCGCGCCCGACGGCGGCGAAGATCCGCTCCGTCAGTATCGGCGCGTTCCTGCCCTCCAGCCGCCCGTCCAGCGTGAGCAGGACCGCCCGTTCCAATTGCCGCTCGGCAATGGCGAAGCCGCGCCCCACTTCCGCCTCCCGGGGGCTTTCGGCGGCCGGCGCGGCAAGCGCGTCCTCGACGGTCTCCGGGCAGTCGAGGACCATCAGCAGGCCGGTGGCGTCCAGGACCGACCGGCATTCGGGCCTCAGCGCCGCGACGGCGAAATCGCAGCCGGTCTGGAGGCAGGCCCTGGCGCCGAGGAGCAGGGCGCGCAAGCCGGCGCTGCTGATATAGGCGACCTCGCGGCAGTCCACCACCAGACGGCCGGGGCCGGTCTTCGCGACGGCGGCGAGCCTGGCTTCCAGATCGGGAGCCCCGACCGCGTCCAGACGCCCGGCCGGAGAGACGACGACCGCCGGTCCCTCGCTCCGCTCCTCGATCTTCATCGCGCCGCTTCCGTCATCGCCGGCCCTTCGATGCCCCCGGAATATGCGCGGACTATACAGGGATATGCCGGAATTTACACGGGCGCCGCTGGGGGAAAACGGCTGCGGGACCGGAATTGCGGGTCCTTTTCCGGGCCTGCCGCCCCGCATGGCGGGCGCGCGTCTCGACCCGCGCGGGCCGCTGTTGTAGCAATGCGGCCTCCACGCGATGCGAAGGGCCGACAAGACATGACCGGCGATCCTCCAAGCCGCCCGGACCGCGCCGAGGCCGAAGAGGCGGTGCGCACCCTCCTGCGCTGGGCGGGCGACGATCCCGACCGCGAAGGCCTGCTCGGCACGCCCGACCGCGTGCTCCGGGCCTATGGCGAGTTCTTCGCCGGCTATGCGGACGACCCGGTGAAGGTCCTGGAGCGCACCTTCGAGGAGACCGCGGACTATGACGAGATGATCGTGGTCCGCGACATCCGCCTGGAAAGCCATTGCGAGCACCACATGGTGCCGATCATCGGCAAGGCCCATGTCGGCTACCTGCCGGCGGGCCGTGTGGTCGGCATCTCCAAGCTCGCGCGCGTGGTGGACATCTTCGCCAAGCGCCTGCAGATCCAGGAGAAGCTCACCGCCGAGGTGGCCGACGCCATCGACAGCGTGCTGAAGCCGCGCGGCGTGGCTGTGGTCATCGAAGCCACGCATATGTGCATGGCGATGCGCGGCATCCACAAGACCGCGTCCTCCACCGTGACCAGCCGGATGCTGGGCGGCTTCCGCACCGACCCGACGACGCGGCGCGAGTTCCTGACCATGATCGGCAGAGGTGGCGATTCCGTGTGAGCCGCGCTAACCTTGCCGGCGATGAACCGCCGGAGGGGAACGCGATGACCTACACGCTTGAGCAATTCGCCGCCGAATGCCGCGAGGCGCTGGCCGCCGACAGCGGCAGGGCCGGAAGGGAGGGCGTGCTCGCCTGCGTGAAGAAGGCGCTGGCGAGCCCGGAGTTCCTGGAGACGCATCTCGGGGCCCATGCGACCGCCGAGCGCGAGATCATCTACGAGGACCCGGATTACGGCTTCTGCATCTGCGCCCATGTCTATCAGGGCGCGCGCACGAGCGGGCCGCACGACCACGGGCCGACCTGGGCGATCTACGGCCTGGCGTCCGGGGAGACCGAGATGACCGACTGGCGTATCGTCGAGCCGCCCCGGGACGGCAGGCCGGGCAGGGTCGAGCTCTCCCGCGTCTATGAGATGAGGCCGGGCGACGCCTTTCTCTACGACATCGGCGATGTCCATGCGCCGCGGCGGATGTCGTCGAGCCGCCTGATCCGCATCGAGGGCTGCGACACCATGAAGGTCCAGCGCACGCCGCTGATGGCGGTGGAAGAAGCGGACGCCGCGCAATGAGCCTGCGCATCCGCCGGCTGACCCCGGCCTTCGCGGGCGAGGTCTCCGGCGTCGATACGACGCGCGCGCTGCCTGCGGGCATGGCGGAGGAGCTCGACGCGGGCATGGCGGAGCACGGCGTGCTGGTGTTTCCGGGCCAGGCGCTGACCGACGAGCAGCAGGCCGCGTTCTCGCAGAACTTCGGCAGGCTGGAGATGCCGTCGGCGGTGTCCAACATCACCAAGGAGCATGAGCGCCGGCTCGGCCCCGCCATGGCGGACGTGTCCAACCTCACCAAGGAGCACCGGCCCTTCGACCGCGAGGACCGGCGGCGCATGTTCAATCTCGGCAACCGCCTCTGGCACTCGGATTCCTCTTTCCGGGCGGTGCCGGCGAAATACTCGCTGCTCTCCGGGCGTATCCTGCCGTCGAGCGGCGGCAATACCGAGTTCGCCGACATGGCGGGGGCTTACGACGCGCTCGATGCGGCGACGAAGGCGCGGATCGAGGACCTGGTCTGCGAGCATTCGCTGCTCTACTCGCGCGGCCGGCTCGGCTTCGAGGGCCTGACGGAGGAGGAGAAGGCCAATTTCCGCCCCGTGCGCCAGGCCCTGGTGCGCGTCCACCCGGCGAACGGGCGGAAGTCGCTCTACCTCTCCGCCCATGCCGGCAGGATCGTCGGCTGGCCGGTTCCCGAAGGCCGCCTGCTGCTGGAGGAGCTGACGGAACACGCGACGCAGCGACGGTTCGTCTATGCGCATGAATGGCGCGTGAACGATCTCGTGATCTGGGACAACCGGCGCACCATGCACCGCGCGCGCCCCTTCGACGATGTCAACGAGGTCCGCGACATGCGCCGCACCACCGTGGCCGGCGAGGAAATGACGGCCGCCCAGGCGGCCTGAGGACCGTGCCGGACAGCGGCGGACCGGCGCCCAACCCGGCGGAGCGGCTGGCTGCCTTTGCGGCGGAGTTGCGCGCGGAAGACGTGCCGGCGGCAGTCCGGGAGCGGGCGCGGCATCTGATCCTCGATGCGCTCGGCGTGGCGGCGGCGTCCAGCCGGCAGGAGTTCGCGCGCGTCATGCTGGAGGGCTTCCGGGCGGCCGGCGGCGGGGGCGGGTCCGGCGTGGTGGCGATGGGGGCGCGGCTTTCGCTCCGCGATGCGGCGGCGCTCAATGCCGCGCTCATCCACGGCCTCGATTTCGACGACACCCATCCGGGCGCGGTGGTGCATGGCACGGCCGTTTCGCTGCCCGCCGCGCTGGCGCTGGGGGAAGAGCGCGACGCGCCGGGCGCGGAAATTCTCACCGCCTATATCGCCGCGATGGAATGCGCCGCGCGGATCGGCCTTGCCGCCGATTACGGCTTCCACCGGCGCGGCTTCCACGCCACCGGGATCGCGGGGCACTTTTCCTCCGCGCTCGCCGCCGGGCGGCTCATGGGCCTCGATAGGGCGGCGCTCGCCTCGGCGCAGGGCGTGTGCGTCTCGACGGCGGCGGCAAGCCGCGAGTTCTGGTCGGACGGCGCCTGGAACAAGCGCCTCCACCCCGGCTGGGCGGCGGAGGCCGGCATTACCGCGGCAGGGCTTGCGAGCGCAGGTTTCAAGGGCTGCGAGCGGCCCTATGATGGACGGTTCGGCCTCTTCCGGATGCTGATGGGCGAGGAGGCCGATGAGGTCGATTTCTCACGGCTTGCGGGCGGGCTGGGCGAGCGCTGGGAGCTGCTCGAATCCGCCGTCAAGCCCTTCCCGACCTGCCATTACACCCATGCGATCATCGACAGCGCCATTGCGCTCCGCCGGGACCACGGCCTTGAGCCGGACGATATCGCAGGCATTACCGTGCTGGTGCATGAAGACCTGATCGCGGCGCTGATGGAGCCGGAGGCGCTGAAACGCAGGCCGCCGGAAGACTATGCGGCCCGCTTCAGCGCCCCCTGGGCGGCGGCCTGCGGGCTGGCGCTCGGCCGGCTCGGCCTCTCGGAGCTGGAACCGGACGCGCTCGGCGACCCGCAAGTGCTGGCGCTGGCGGCCCGGGTCGAGTGCCGACCGGATCCGGACTCGCTCTTCCCGCGCTATTTCTCCGCCGGCGTCGAGGTCGAGACCCGGTCGGGCGCGCGCTTCAGGCACCACGAGCCGGTCAATCGCGGCGCCGGCGACCGGGCGCTCGCCAATGCCGAAATCGTGGAGAAGTTCCACGCCAACGCCGCCCCCGCGCTCGGCGAGGCGCGCGCTGAAGCCATGGCCGCCCATGTGCTGGATATGGAGAGGTACACGGGAAGGGAGCTGATGCAGGGACTGGTACCGGCGGCGCCGGGTTGCGGCTTATGAGGGACGCCGCTCTGCTGACGAGCCGTCCGGGACTGTTCGGCAACAGGACCCTAGCCAATGCGGTTCCGCCATGTTTCAATCCTGTAATGCGAAGCTGCGGCGCAATCGAACCCACAAAGGAAAACGGCGCCGCCATACCGGAAGCCGCGGACGCGCCGCCGGCGATCGTAGCCTGAGGGGGCCGCAACACCTCGAACCGACAAGCAACAGGCGACCAGGGAGGAACTACGCCATGACGCTTTCTCGACGCGATTTTCTGCGCATTTCCGCGGACTACGGGACCAAGGCGGCCGTCTTTGCCGCCGTTGCCGGAACGACGTCCGCCACGCTCATCAGCCAGTTCGCTGCCAAGGATGCGCAGGCTGCCAAGAAGGCCAAATACACGATCCGCCACGGCGTCAGCGTGGTAAATCCGAAGAACGAAGAATTCCTGCAGACCCGCGCCTATGACTTCGCCAAATGGATCGAGGAAGGATCGGACGGCGAAATCGCCGTGCAAACCCTCGACAGCGGCCAGGCCTGCGCGGAAAACCAGTGCGTCGAGCGGGTCGGGGCCGGCGTGCTCGATATGGGCAATTCCTCGGCGCAGAATGCCGCCGCCGTCATCTACCACGCGCAGGCGCTCGACTGGCCGTTCCTGTGGCGGGATCCGCAATCGCTTCTCAACCTGCTGCACGATCCGGCCATGAACCCGGTTTACCGGGATGTCTGGCGGGAAAAGTACGGCGTCGAGTTCCTCTATTGCACGAACGAGCTGCGCGACATCTTCATGGGGTTGAAATACAGCGACCTGCCGGAGGTCCGTCACCCGGACGGCCTGAAGGGCCGCAAACTCCGGATCACCAACTCCACCATGATCCAGAATTTCGCCGAGTCGCTCGGCATGAGCCCGGTGCCGCTCGCCTGGACCGAGACGCTGGAAGGCATGAAGTCCGGCGTCGTCGATGGCATGGAGACCTGGGGCGGCGCGGCCGCGAGCTTCGGCATGACCAAGGTCACAGCTCAGGTGCTCGAGCTGGACTTCTGCCCCGGAACGGGCTCGTGTTTCATGAATTTGCGGGCGATGGAGCGCATGCCCGGGCGCCTGCAGGACGTGGTTCGCGAAGCCGCCCGCAGGGCGAGCGAAGAATCGTACCAAAATCTGCTGGTCGCCTTGAACACAGTCACCGGCGCCGGGCCGAACCCGACGCCGGAGAGCAACTATGTGCAGATGCAGGACACGATGCGCCATGTCCGCCTGACCGAGGACGAGATGGAGGCGTTCCGCGAGCGCGGCTCGGTCGAGCGCAACGGGCAGATCTACAGCGGGATCCGCAAGGAACTGGACAATCTGGCGGGCCTCGACGTGTTCGGCGCTATTGCCGAGTTCGAAGAGAAAGTCCGCGGCCAACCGCTGAATGCCCAGAAGTGGTGGTAGTCGCGTAGCCGGACCCCGGAAGCCGCCAGGCTTCCGGGGGCTCTTTCATTCTTTTCCGGACGGAAATCCCGGACTGCCTGACGGCGTCCGGGAAAGCGGGTGTGTCTGATGGGCCAGCGATTCGACGACCTGATTACCTGGATCGAAAAGGCGGTGATGCTGCTCGCCTATCTGACGATCATCCTGGTAGTGGGGCTGGAGACGATCCGGCGGATGATTACGGGCGAACAGGAAGCCTGGGGGCCGGAGATCGCCATGGGCGCGTTCGTCTGGCTCTCGTGGTTCGCCATGTCCGCCGGCGTGCGCACCGGCGCGCATCTCTCCTTCACCACCGTGCGGGAACGCATGCCCGACGGAATTCGCCGGGGTATGGAGGTCTTCGACTGCCTGCTCTGGTTCGTGCTGGGCGCTGTCGTCATCGTCGCGTCGTGGGACGTCGTGATGCTGAATGAGCGCTTCAACATCAAGATCTTCGGCACCGACATCCCGATCGCCGCGATCTCCATCGCCGTGCCGCTCGGCTGGGGCTTCACCATGGTCCGGGTGGCGCAACAGCTGGTCCGGGTGTTGCAGGGCAAGACCGGCCCGCATATCGCGGCGGAGGAAATCCGATGAGCGAAGGCGATCTTTCAACCCTGCAACTCCTCGTCGATTGGCTCCGCGAGGTTCTGAACGTCTGGAACATCACCGCCATCGCCGTCCTGCTGTTCTTTCTCGGCACCCCCGTCCTGCTGGTGCTGGCCGCCTGGGTGGTGGCGTCCTCCTATTTCGTCGTGGAGTTTCCGCTGACCAATGTCGGCATCGCGGCAAACGACTCGATCAAGAACTTCATCTTCCTGGCCGTGCCCCTGTTCGTCATCACCGGCGACTTCCTGACGGAGGGCGGCATCAGCCGGAGGCTGATCGCGTTCTCGCGCTCCTGCGTCGGCTTCATGCACGGCGCCACGGCGGCGACGGCGATGTTCTCCTGCGGCCTGTTTGCGGCGATCTCCGGCTCCAACGCCGCGACGGCGGCGACCATGGGGCGGCTGCTCGGGCCGGAAATGGTCGAGCGCGGCGTCAGTCCGGGCCTGTCGGGCGCGATCATTGCGGCGGGCGGCACCGTTGGCGTCATCATTCCGCCGAGCGTGATCTTCCTCATCTACGGCGTCACGATGGAGGTGCCCAGCGTCGATCTGTTTATCGGCGGCATGATTCCGGGCCTGTTGATGGTCATAGCGCTGCTCGGCAGTGCGGTGGTGCTGACCGGAAAGGTGGAGCGCGGGGTCGGCCTGCGTAACCTGAGCGCCCGGCAAATCGCCAGATCGGCGTTGACGGCCTGGGCGGGGTTTGTCGCCATCGGCGTGATCTTCTTCGGCATTTACTGGGGCTATTTCAGCCCGACGGAGGCCGCCGGGGTCGTCGCCATCTACTGCTTCATCGTCGGCTCCGTGCCGGCCCTCGGCGGCCGGCTCCGCCTGCGCCAGATACCGGGCATCATGCTGAACAGCGCGCGGCTGGCCGGCCTGCTGGTGCCGCTGGTGGTGTTTTCCATCCAGTTTCAACAGGTCTCCAGCGTTATGGGCCTGCCGGTGGCGATTCAGGACTTTCTGGGCGGTCTCGGCGAGAACTACGGCACGACCGTGCTGATCGCCGTCATGATGCTGTTGATCCTGCTCGTGGGCGCGATCACGGAATCGGTTGCCGTGGTCCTCATTCTCGGCCCCATCCTGGCGCCGGTGGCGGAGAGCATCGGCATCGACCCGATCCATTGGGGCGTGGTCTTCGTCGTCGGCACCACGATCGGGTTCATCACGCCACCCTACGGCCTGAACCTGTTTGTGGTTTCGGGGGTCCTGAGGATCAACTACGACCTGATCATCCGGCAGATCTTCAAATTGCTGATCCCGCTGATGATCGTGTGGATCATCGTGACGGCGACGCCCTGGTTGTCCCTGGTGCTGCTCGGCGACTAGGAGGAACGAACGAATGAGCGAGCGCAAAGAAGCGACCGAAAAGCTGTTCAGGGCGTTCGTGAAAGGCTTCGCGAAGCACGACACGGCGCTGGTTGCGCCGACCTTGGCCGACGATTTCGTCTGGAGCCAGCCGACGGGCGAGGACTTTGTCGGCAAGGAAGCAGCCCTGCAGGCCATGGCCGACCGCTGGTCCGCGCCTGGCGGCGGACCGGTGTTCGGCAATGGTGGTTTCGAAGTGATCGGCGACACCGTCATCCAGACCTACGAGGTGACGGCCGACGCGCCGGGCGGCAGCCGGAGGACCGTGCGCGGCATGGACATCTACAAGGTCCGCGACGGCCTGCTCACACGAAAGGACGCCTTCTGGAAGCAGCTCGGGTAGCGCTGCCGGCTCACCGGCTCCCGGGCGGCTTTCGACGGTAATCCATGCCCCGGTTTGCGCCCGGCTCGCGGCGCCCGCTATTCTCGTCGCCCCGACCCGAGTTTTCTGCAAGGCGACGTCCATGACCCGCGAGACGGCCCTCTACGAACGCGACGGCGCGATCGTCACGATCACGCTCAACCGGCCCGAGAAGCTGAACGCCTTCGACGATGCGGCGGTGGAAGCGCTTTCGGAGGCGCTGGCCCGCTTCGACACCGACGCGCAAGCCAATGTCGCGGTGCTGCACGGGGCGGGGCGCGCCTTCTCCACCGGGGCGGACGTGCTGCGCCGGCAGCTGCGGCCGCGCGAGGAGCTGGAGCGCTTCGGCGGCCCGCAGGGGCGCGGGGCGGATTCCGGGCGCCTTTTCACCCACGCGGTCAACTGGAAGCCGGTGGTCGCCGCCGTGCACGGCTATGTCATGGGGCTCGCGGTCGGCATCGCGCTCGACTGCGACCTGCTGGTGGCCGAGGCCGGCACGCGCTTCCAGATCACGGAGACATCGCGCGGGCTCGGCGGGTCGGTCTATTGGGGGCTGATGCGGCTGCGCGGGGCCGGCGCCTTCGGCGACGAGGTGGCGCTGACCGGGCGGTGGTTCACTGCCGAGGAGGCCGCGGCCGCCGGCGCCATAAACCGCCTTGCGCCCGCGGGCGGCCATCTCGAAGCCGCCCGCGAACTCGCGGAGACGCTGAACGCCAACCCGCCCTTGAGCGTGCGTTCGACCGTCCGGGCGCGCCGGCGCGAGATTGCGCGGGTGCGTTCCGAACTCTCCGCCGCCGCGCAGCCGGAACGGCTCTATCTGACCGAGGATTTCCACGAGGCGGCGCTTGCCTTCAAGGAGAAGCGCGCGCCCCGGCCGTTCAGGGGCCGCTGAGCGGGGCCAGCCCCTCCAGCACCGGGCGGAAGCCGATCAGGATGTGCTTCAGCCCCGCCGGGCGGCTGTGGCGGGCGGCCGGGCGGCAGACGCCGCAGCCGCTGTCGTCCCAGGACCCGCCCTTGACCAGGAAACGCCCGGCCCGGGCCTCGGTCGCGGTCCACTCGAAGACCTGGCCCGCGGCGTCCAGCAGGCCGAAGGGCGAGGCGCCGTCCGGGAACCGGCCGACCGGCAGCGTGTCGAACGGGCCGCCGTCATGGCTGTTGAGGCGTCCGGGCGCGAATTCGTCGCCCCAGGGGAACCTGCGGCCATCCGTGCCGCGCGCCGCCTTCTCCCATTCGAGCTCTGTCGGCAGCCGCCAGACGCGCCCGGTGCGCGCCGAGAGCCACGCCGTGTAGGCCCGCGCGTCCTCATGCGAGACCAGCACGACAGGGTGCCGCGCCCGGCCTTCCGGCGGATGCCCTCCCTCCCAGGCGTGGCGGCGGGTGCGGGGATAGGGGTGGATCAGGCCGTAGCCCTTCCAGGTCCTAGCATCGACATCGGGCGCCCTGTGCCCCGTCTCGGCGATGAAGGCCGCATATTGCGCATTGGTGACGGGCGTGCGGGCGATCCGGAAGCCCGGCAGGCTCAGCGTCCGGCGGTCGCGCTCGCCGTCATACCAGCCCTGCCGGCGGGTGACCGAGTGGCCGTAGGCGGCTTCGTCCAGCCGGTAGGCGGCCTCGCGCTCGGCTGCATCCGAGCCGGCGATGAAAGCTCCGGCCGGCACCGGGACCGTTTCCGGCAGGTCCGCGGCGGCAGTTCCGCAAGCCGCCAGAATCATTGCTCCCGCTAGCGCAACGCGCATCTCTCCGCCCCTTTTTCGACGGTCAGGCGATCCTTCCTGAGGCCCGCATGCAAGGCCCGCTCACGCAGTTGTGACCGGAAACGTCCATTTTACCGGCTGCCATATCGGTTAGCATGGCGGCAGGCGATTTCCGGATCGTCCGGTGCATTATCGGGAAAACCAAAATCGGGAGAACTGCCATGAAATCCTATAAGGCCCGCCTGCTTTCCACGGCGGTCATCGGCGTTGGCATGGCTGTCGGCGCCGTCGGCGCGACCAGCCTCGCCGGCACGGCCTATGCGGCCTGCAAGCCCGCAGCCTGCGCATGCAACCCCTGCAAGCCGGAATGCGTGTGCAATCCCTGCAAGCCGGCCTGCGGCGCGTGCAGCCCCTGCAAGCCCGCTTGCGGCGCGTGCAGCCCCTGCAAGCCTGCCTGCGGCGCGTGCAACCCCTGCAAGCCCGCCTGCGGTGCGTGCAATCCCTGCAAGCCCAAGAAAGTTTGCGGCGCTTGCAACCCCTGCAAGCCCAAGAGCAACTGACGCCCTCATGGGCAGCGGCCGGCCTTCGGGCCGGCCGCGCTTTTCCGGGACCGCGGCGCCGAAAGGCGCCGCGCCCGTTTCAGGCGGCGTCCAGGGCCGCCTGCGCTTCCGGCTCCAGATCGAGCTGCAGGGCGTCGTTGAAGCGGTTGAAGGCGCCGCAGAGCGCAATCCGCCAGGTCAGTTCGACGATCTGCTCCTCGCTGAAATGCGCTTTCAGGCGCTCGAAGATGCCGTCCCGCATTCTCCCCGCACTGTCGTTGACCTGGACGGCGTAATCGACCACCAGCCGGTCGATCTCGTCCAGTTCCGGATGGTTTGCCGGGTCCTCCAGCAGGCTGGCGACGCCGGCGGCGCTCATGCCCTCCACGGTCAGCATCGGCCCGTGATGGGCCACGCAGTAGTCGCAGGCATTGCGTTGCGAGACCGCGACCAGCGCCAGCTCCAGATAGCGGCGCGGCAGCACGGCTTCCCGCCGGAGCGCGGTCAGCAGGCCGAAGATGTGCTCCAGAATGACCGGCCGGCGGCCGAGCGCGCCGACCAGGCTGGCGAAGGGACCGTAGGACGCCGCGTCGTCCATCAGAGGATGCAGGGCGGGCGGCAGGTTCTCGCGGGCGGCATAGGCGATGCGGGCCATGGGCGGAGCCTCCGTCAGCCGATTTCGACGATGATGTTGCCGTAGCCGTCCAGCCGGGCCGAATCCTGCGGCGGGACGAGGCAGGTGGCGTCGTATTCCTCGACGATCAGCGGGCCCGGAAGCGGGTCCGGCCCGAGGTCGCCGCGCGCGAGCACCGCGGCCTCCCGCCATCCGTGCTCGCGGCCGAACCAGGCGCGGCGGCTGCCGGCCCCGCCGGACGGTTCGGGCGGTGGAGGCGGTGGCGTGCTGTCGCTGCCGAGCCCGCGCCCGACCACCTGGACGGTCATCAGCTCCACGGGCTCCTCCGGCCCGGCGCGGTGGCCGTAGGTGCGCTCATGCTCGACGCCGAAGGCCTCCTCCAGCGCCGCGACCCATGCCGCGTCCACCGGCCCCGGCGGCGCCGCGACCTGCAACTCGAAAATCTGGCCGTGATAGTGGAGCTGCGCGCTGCGGACGAGCGTGCGCCGTTCGGACGGGATGCCGTCCGCCTCCAGCTGCGCATTCGCCTCCGCCTCCAGCGCGGCCCATGCCGCTTCGAGCTCCGCCGGGTCGGTTCCGCGCAGGATGCGCCTGTGGGCGTGGGAGTAGTGGTGCTCGACCTCGGCATGGAGCAGGCCGAAGGAGGAGAACAGGCCGGGCGAAGGCGGCACCAGCACCGTCCGGATCGCAAGCTCGCGCGCCATGCCGGCGGCGAAGAGCGGCCCGTTGCCGCCGAAGGCGAACAGGGCGTAGTCGCGCGGGTCGCGCCCCCGCTCGGAGGAGACGGCGCGAATGGCGCGGATCATGTTCGAGGCGGCGATGCGATGGGCGCCGAGCGCCGCGTCCTCCGGCGCCAGGCCCATCGGCTGCGCCACGGAGCGCTCGAAGGACTCGCGCGCCGCCTCGAAGTCGAGCTTCAGCGCGCCGCCGACGAGATGGCCCGGATTGAGGTATCCGAGCAGCAGGTTGGCGTCGGTGAGGGTCGGTTCCGTGCCGCCCGCGCCGTAGCAGACGGGGCCGGGATCGGCGCCGGCGCTCTCCGGGCCCACCTGCAGGCCGCCCGCGGCGTCGAGGCGGAGCAGCGAGCCGCCGCCGGCGCCGACTTCCGCGAGGTCGATGGCCGGCGTCTTGACCACATAGCCCGCGCCCGTCATCAGCCGGGAGCCGGCGATCACGCCGGCGCCGACGCTGAATTCGAGCGCGCGCGAAACCGTGCCGCGCTCGACGATGGACGCCTTGGCGGTCGTGCCGCCCATGTCGAAGGTGAGGACATTGTCGAGGCCGGCGGATCTGGCAAGCGCCTGCGCGCCGATGACCCCGCCCGCAGGGCCGGACTCGACGATGTGCATGGGCAGGTTGCGCGCCGCCTGCGACGGCATCAGCCCGCCGCTCGACTGCATCAGCAGCAGCGGCGCGCGGGTGCCGATATCGGCGAAGCCTTCCTCCAGCCCGGCCAGGTAGCGCGAGACGACCGGCTTCAGGCAGGCGTTCACGACCGTGGTGGAGGTGCGCTCATATTCCTTCGCCTCGGGGAGCACGCGGTGGCTGATGCTGGTCTCGACATCCGGCGCGAGGCGCTCGACGATCCCGGCGACGATTTCCTCATGCGCAGGGTTGGCGTAGCTGTGCAGCAGCGCCACGGCGATGGCCTCCACGCCTTCGTCGAGCAGCCGCCGGACGGCCGCTTCCGCCTCTTCCGGATCGAGCGGCGCCTGGGTCCTGCCGTCATGCGTCACGCGCTCGGCCACCGTGCGGCGCAGATAGCGCGGCACCAGCGGCGGCGGCTTCTGCCAGGCGATGTCGTAGAGGCGCGGCATGCGCAGATTGCGGATCTCCAGGATGTCGCGGAAGCCTTCGGTGGCGATCAGCCCGGTCTTTGCGCCCTTGCCTTCCAGGATGGCGTTGGAGGCGACCGTGGTGCCGTGGCGCAGCTCGGCGATGTCCGCGCCCGCGAACGCGCCCTCGGCGATCAGGCCGGCGAGCGCCTCGACGATCGCGCGGGCGTAATTGTCCACCGAGGAGGAAACCTTGCGGGTGAGCAGCTGGCCGTTGCCGTCGAGGCAGACGATGTCGGTAAAGGTGCCGCCGATGTCGATCCCGAGGCGCCAGCGGGCTTCAGCATGTTCCATATGTCATCGCTCTTGTCCGGACTGGGCGGCGGTCCGCCCATGGCGCGGAAGGTAGCAACGGATAGCGAGGCCGTCACCATGACCGGCGCCCGGAGCCCGAATCCGCAGGGCGCGGCGCGTTATCCGCTTCGTTCGAGGGCCGTCTCGCGCACGATCTGCAGCAGGCGGCGGAACGGGGGCAGTTCCTCGGCGGAGCGGCGCACGACATAACCCGACCGGTAGCGGGAACGCCCGACCTCTGCCGGCAACGGCCGGATGAACTGTCCCGGAAGGCGGTCCAGAAATGAAAACGGCAGCAGGGCGAGATAGGAACCGCCGTTCAGGACCGACAGGCAGGCGCTGCCGGTCTGGACGACGGTTTTCGCGCGGATATTCGTGGCCTGGTAGAGCTGGTCCAGAAGGGTGGCCAGCGAGGGCTCGCGGCAAAAGTCGATCCAGGGATAGCGGACGAGGTCTTCATTGGAGACATCGCGCGAGAAGAGCGGATGGTCGCGCCAGGCGACGACGCCAGCGGTCACATCCAGAAAGCGCTCGCGTCTGAGCGATGCGTGCAGGATTTCGCTGGTGTCGATGCCGCCGCAATGCAGGTCGCTTTCGCCGTCGACGAGCAGCCGCAGCCCTTCCTGGCGGCTGGCCATGTCAACCCTGACCTCGATCCCCGGACAGTCTTCATGGAAGCGGGCCAGCGCCGCCGGCACGACCGTTTCGACCCATGTCGGGCTGGCGGTGATGCGGAAGCTGCCGGTTCGCCCCGACCGGGCCGCGTCCAGGACCTCTTCCGCAGCCTCGATCTCCCGCAGAATGCGCCTTGCCAGGCCGCTGACGGTATCGCCCAGCGCGGTCAGGCGCACGCCGTGGGGCAGGCGCTCGAACAGCCGGCCCCCGAATTGGCGCTCCAGCCTGGCGATGACGCGGGTGAGCGCCGGCTGGGTGATCGCCAGCCTGTCGGCGGCCGTCGCGATCCTGCCCGCTTCGACGACCGCAAGGAACCGGACCAGATCGCTGCGTTTCTCGAACATGTTACGATTCAGCAAGCAACCCGGACGAACAAATTCGCAAAATGCGGAACATGCGTTGCCTGACCATCCAGCGTCGAACCCCGCGCGCCGGTTAGCGGACTATAGGGCAAGCTTATCGCCAAAAGCCCGATGCGGCGCACACTCAAAACCGATTGAGTAAAGGACTGAAAACGGAAATGAAAATGCCGGCACGGTGAAAATCCATGCCGGAAGTGCATAGCCTCCAACCTGACTTCATCATGCCCCAGATTCGCGCATTCTTGACTTAAATCAAGCCTTTCCGTCTGCCTGCGGGCGTGCCGGAGGGCCGGCATGCGATCAAATGCCGCTATTCAAGCCGCGCCCGCGGCCGGCGCGAGGAGCGGATGGCGGCAACTGCTCCGTCCTGTTGCCGCCCCGTTCGGAAAGTCCGCGCCGCCGGGACGCGGCCTCCGGGGTCAGCCGCGCATGGCGTCGAAGCCCGCCCTGGCCGCCTGGAGGAGGAGGCTCGCATCGGTGCCGTAGCAGATGAAATCCACGCCCTCGCCGATCAGGCGCCGGCCGTCTTCCGGCGATCCCGTCAGGCGGCCGATGCTCTTGCCGGCGGCGTGGGCGGCCGCGACGATGCGCTGGTGGGCGGCGATGAAGTCCGGATGGTCGAACGCGCCCGGCACGCCGAGGCTGCAGCTCAGGTCGAAATGGCCGATCCAGAGCAGATCGACCTCGGGCAGCGCGGCGATGGCCTCGACATTCTCGACGCCTTCGGCCGTCTCTATCAGGGGAATGCAGACGGTGCGGGCGTTGGCGGCGGCCAGCGCCTCTTCGGGCGGGCCTGCCGCGTAACGGTCATGCGCCACCCCCAGCGCGACGCCGCGCACGCCGTCGGGCGGGTATTTCATGTATCCCGCGAGCGTCCGCACTTCCTCGGCGGAGCCGGCCATCGGCAGCAGCAGCCCTTCGGCCCCGGCGTCCAGCGCGGTCGCGATATCGGGATAGGTCTTGCCTGCGCGGCGGACGAAATGCGGCATGCCGGCGGCTTCCAGATAGCGCAGGATTCGCTTCAGCCCCTCGATGCCGATGCCGCTGTGCTCGCAATCGACGAAGACGAAATCCGCCCCGGCCGCCCGGTAGATATGGCCGATTCCGGGGCTCTCGAACTCCATGATGCAGGCTCCGAGCTTGACGCCCCGATGTCCGGCCATTTCTTTCAGGCTCGCCATAGCAGCCCCCCATGTTGCAGGCTTGGGCGCTACGCTATCCCGGAAGGCGGGACGAGGAAAAGGCAGGAGAGGCCATGACGGCGCAATACGACTTCACGAACCAGACGGCCATAGTGACGGGCGGCGCGCGGGGCATCGGCCTCGCCATAGCGCGGCGCCTCCACCGCGACGGCGCCGCGATTGCGGTCTGGGACATGGACGCGGCGGCGGGCGAGGCGGCTGCGACCGGCCTCGGCGGGCGGGCGGCCTCCTTCGCCGTCGATGTGACGGATTACGCCGCCGTCGAGGCGGCGCTCGCGGCGACGGAGGCCCGGCTCGGCCCGGTCTCGATCCTCTGCAACAATGCCGGCATCGCCGGGCCGGCCGGGCCCGCCTGGGACTATCCGCTCGAGGACTGGCACGCCGTCATCGATCTCGACCTCAACGGCGTCTATTACGGCTGCCGCGCCGCCCTGCCGGGCATGATGGCGCGCGGTTACGGGCGCATCGTCAACACGGCCTCCATCGCCGGCAAGGAGGGCAACGCCAACGCGGCCGCCTACAGCGCGGCCAAGGCGGCCGTCATCGGGCTCACCAAGTCGCTCGGTAAGGAGACGGTGGGCACCGGCGTTCTCGTCAACTGCGTCGCGCCCGCGGCGGTCGAGACCGACATCTTCAAGCAGATCACCGAGGCGCATATCGAGATGATGCGCTCCAAGATCCCGATGGGCCGCTTCGGCACGGTCGAGGAGGTGGCGAACATCATCGCCTGGCTCAGCTCGTCGGAATGCAGCTTCCAGACCGGCGCCGTCTTCGACGTCTCCGGCGGTCGCGCGACCTATTAGCGGTTATTCTGCGGGGGGCGTCTTCGCCCCCTCAGCGGTGCTGCCAGACGGGTTCGCGCTTGGCGATGAAGGCATCGACGCCTTCTTCGGCGTCGCGCATCTCCATGTTCGCCGCGATGACGCCGCTGGTGTAGCCGTAGGCCTCGTCCAGCCCCATTTCGAGCTGGCGGTAGAAGGCTTCCTTGCCGATCTTCACCACGGCGCCCGACTTGCCGGCGATCTTCGCGGCAAGCGCCTGCGTTTCGGTTTCGAGCGCGGCGGCGGGTACGACCCGGTTGACGAGCCCGAACCGCCACGCCGCCTGGGCGTCCATGAGGTCTCCGGTCAGCAGCATCTCCATCGCGTGCTTGCGCGAGACGGCGCGCGAGAGCGCCACCATCGGCGTCGAGCAGAACAGGCCGATATTGACGCCGGGGGTTGCAAACCGCGCCTCCTCGCTCGCCACGGCAAGGTCGCAGCTGGCGACGAGCTGGCAGCCGGCCGCGGTCGCGATGCCGTGGACGCGGGCGATCACCGGCTGGGGCTGGCGTACGATGCGCGTCATCAGCCGGCTGCATTCGGCGAACAGCAGGTCGTAGAAGGCGCGGTCGGGCCTCGCGCGGATTTCCTTCAGGTCGTGTCCGGCGCAGTAGCCGGGGCCGTTGCCGGCAATCACCACGGCGCGCACCGAGCGGTCCCCGCCGATCTCCTCCAGCGCCGAGGACAGCGCCGCGATCATCGGGCGGGAGAGCGCGTTGCGCTGCGCCGGCCGGTTCAAGGTCAGGGTGGCGACGGCGTCCGCATCGTCGCGCAGCAGGATCGGCTCGCTCATGGCTTCGGTCTCCCGGCGGCAAACGGGCTGCGGCTCGTTGACAGGCGCTCTGATGCCGCTATGTTGCGCCGCCCAAGCCGCTCCAGGGAAGAGTGACGGATGAACACATACTCCGCCAAGCCGGCCGAGGTCGAGCGGAAATGGTGGCTGATCGACGCCGACGGGCTGGTGCTCGGGCGGCTCGCCTCCATCGTCGCCATGCGGCTGCGCGGCAAGCACAAGGCGCTTTACACGCCGCATATCGACTGCGGCGACCATGTCGTCGTCGTCAACGCGGACAAGGTGGCGCTGACCGGCGCGAAGGAAGACGACAAGGTCTATAACTGGCATACCGGCTATCCGGGCGGCATCCGCTCGCGGACGGTGCGCGAGCAGCGCGCCCGGCGCCCGGAGCAGATCGTCGTCAAGGCCGTCGAGCGGATGCTGCCGAAGACGAAGCTCGGCCGGCAGGTCATTTCGAAGCTGCATGTCTATGCCGGCCCCGAGCACCGCCATGACGGCCAGAAGCCCGCGCCGCTCGACATCGCCGCCATGAACCCCAAGAACGCCAGGAGGGCCTGAAGGCCATGGCCGAGGACACCCGCACGCTCGCCGATCTGAAGCAGGTTCTCGAAGGCGAGGACGCGCCCGAGCGCCCGGCCCCGGCAGCCCCCGCGGCGCCGGAGATCGACGATTTCGGGCGGGCCTACGCCACGGGCAAGCGCAAGGAGTCGGTGGCGCGCGTCTGGATCCGCCCCGGCGCCGGCCGGGTGACGGTGAACGGCAGGCCGGAGGACACCTATTTCCCGCGGCCGACCCACCGCATGCTGATCGCCCAGCCCTTCGTCGCGGTGAACCGCACGAACCAGTATGACGTCATCTGCACGGTGCGCGGCGGCGGCCAGTCCGGCCAGGCCGGCGCGGTGCGCCACGGCATCGCCAAGGCGCTCACCTGCTTCGAGCCGGGCCTGCGCCCGGCGCTCAAGCAGGGCGGGTTCCTGACCCGCGACGCGCGCCGCGTCGAACGCAAGAAATACGGCAAGCCGAAGGCGCGGCGCAGCTTCCAGTTCTCGAAACGGTAGCGCCATTCCGGCGCGGGGGTCCGCGCCAGAGGGAAGGGAGAGCGCCTCATGCCCCAGATCGGAAACCGGGCCCGGGCGGCGATCCTGGGCGCGAGCGGCTATACCGGCGCGGAGTTGATCCGCCTGCTGGCCCGCCATCCGCATATCGAAATCCGCACGCTCACCGCCGACCGGCGCGCGGGCGAGCCCTTCGGCGCGGTGTTCCCGCATCTGGCCGCGCTCGGCCTGCCGGACCTGGTGCGCATCGGGGATGTGGATTTCGGCGCCCATGACGTCGTGTTCTGCTGCCTGCCGCACGGCACGACGCAGGAGACGGTGGCGGTGCTCCCGGACCATCTGAAGGTGGTGGACCTGTCGGCCGACTTCCGCCTCGCCGACATCGAAACCTATGCCGAGTGGTACGGCCACGCCCACCGGGCGCCGGAGCTGCAGAAGAGCGCGGTTTACGGGCTGACCGAAATCAAGCGACCTGAAGTGGCGCGCGCCCGGCTGGTCGCCAATCCGGGCTGCTACCCGACAAGCGCGCAGCTCCCGCTGGTGCCGCTGATCGAGGCGGGCGCGGTCGAGGCCCGCAACATCATCGTGGACGCCAAGTCCGGCGTCACCGGGGCCGGGCGGTCGCTGCGCGAGGACATCCTGTTCCCGGAAGTGCAGGACGGCATCCACGCCTACGGCATCGGCCGGCACCGCCATGCCCCGGAGATCGAGCAGGGGCTCGGCGAAGCGGCGGGCGCGCCCGTCACCGTCAGCTTCACCCCGCATCTGGCGCCCATGAACCGGGGCATCCTCTCGACCATCTATGTCGAGCTTGCCGACGGCGAGACGGCGGACGGGCTGCGCGAGCGGCTCGCCGCGCGCTATGCGGGCGAGCCCTTCGTGCATGTGCTGCCCTCCGGCGCGCCGGCGACGCGCCATGTGCGGGGCACCAACCGCTGCGATATCGGCGTGGCGGCGGACCGCGCGCCCGGCCGGGCGATCCTGGTCTCGGCCATCGACAATCTCGTCAAGGGCGCGTCCGGGCAAGCGGTGCAGAACATGAACGCCATGCAGGGCTGGGAGGAGACGACCGGGCTCGAGCTGGAAGCGATGTATCCGTGAGGGGCAGGGTCCTGCCCTATCGGGGCATCTGGCCGAAGCTCGCGGAGGACGTCTTCATAGCGCCGGGCGCCGTTGTGATCGGCGATGTGGAGATCGGGGCCGGCGCCAGCGTTTGGTACAACGCCGTGGTGCGCGGCGATGTCGGCCGCATCCGCATCGGCGCGGGCACGAACATCCAGGACGGCACCGTGGTGCATGTCACCGGCGGCGCCTTCGACACCGTCATCGGCGACGAGGTGCTGGTCGGCCACCGCTGCATGATCCACGGCTGCCGGCTGGAGGACCGCGCCTTCATCGGCATGAGCGCGACGGTGCTGGACGGCTGTGTGGTCGAGGGCGACGCCATGCTCGCAGCCGGCTCCCTGCTCGCGCCGGGCAAGCGCATTCCGGGCGGCGAACTCTGGGCCGGCACGCCCGCCAAGAAGATGCGCGACCTCGCCCCGGAAGCGCTCCAAGGCTTCCGCCGCCAGGTCGCCCACTACGCCCGGAACGCCCAGGTCCACCGGGAGTCGCTCAAGGACCTGTAGGCGGCCCTTGCCTTCCGGGCGGCGCCGATTCATGTTGTCGGCGGCCCGGAAAGCGGCGTGCGGAGCGGCGGCGACGACCATGTCGAAACCCGAAGATATCAGGGACAGGCCGGCCTACACGGTTCCGGAGGCAGCGGGCTATCTGAAAATGCCTGTACCGACGCTCCGGTCGTGGGTGCGGGTTGTCGGCCGCCCCGACAGGCGGCGAAGCGCCGACCCGGACCGGCTGGTCGAGCCCGCTTGCGAAAACCCCTTGCGCCTTTCCTTCAACAATCTTGTCGAGTGTCATACGCTTCGCGCACTCAGGACAAAACATGGAGTGTCCATACAATCTGCGCTTGTAGCCAAGGAAGCGGCAAAGAGGGCATGTAGTACGGAAAGACTGTTCCTGAGTGATCAATTGCTGACGAATGCCGGAGAAGTTTTTCTCGAAAAATACGGTGATCTGACTAATGTCACCAAGTCTGGGCAGCTTGCCATGAAAGCGATACTAAAGGAGTTGTTGAAATCGATCGATCGCGATGAGTTTCACCTTCCGAAAAGATTTCATCCCGTGGACGGGGAAAACCAGATTATTGCAATAGATCCCTACATAGCGTTCGGCCGCCCCGTTATTTCTTGCCGCGGAATTTCAACCGGTGCGATTGTAGCCCGTCTGGATGCAAATGAAACGGAAGAAGAAATTGCCAATGATTATAATTTGACATTGGAGGATATCAGGCAAGCGGCAATTTACGAAAGAGCTGCCTAAGTGTGATATTCTTTACCGACCGGGACCGGGGCCGTCTTTTCCCGGATATCCTAGAGGCTTCCGGTCTCGAAGTGAGAAGACATGCCGACTTATTCCGGCATGATGCCGCGGACGAAGAATGGCTGTTGGAGGTCGGCAGGAACCAGTGATTGGTCTGTCTACCTCATCGACATAAATACTGAAAGCCGGTAGGCTGCTGGACATATGACTATGAAGGGGACCGTTTGTGACTGGGCGAAACGGGCAGAAGAGTCAATCTGACCGCTTCATCGAGACGCTGCGGCGCATTGTAAAGCCGCTAGTGAAGGAGAAACCACCGCAGCCATCGTAGGTGTGGCTATTCTAGGGTCACAACCCAACGCCCACCACGATCCTCGATCCCATATTCATAGGCATAGTTATTGCAGATCACGGTAAAACCTCGCGAGAATACGAATTTTCGAGCTACCGAAATCGAGTCGCACCTCCAACCGTGCGCACGAATCATGGTGGCGAACGCGTTGAGGACTTCCTGACGATTCTCCAGCTTCTTGAACTCGGATCCAAAAAGAGCGTCCTTTTCAACCCTGACATCCTGAGCAACGACAGCTGATGGCCAGAGTAAAAATGCCGCCATAGCGGCCAACAACATACGCCTCATAGGCTTTCCTAGCCGTTGCATCGCAGCACGAAGGCAGAGGATGGATAACCATTCTGCGGTTTGTCAAGTATATTGACGCGCCAATTCTTCCCATGGCTCCCACATCGAGACCGTTGGTATAACGGCCCTCTTCGTCTTTGACCGTGCGGGACGGCGGGGCCTATCGTGTCGTAGACTGACCCCGCCATGCCGCAAGTGAAGGATGCCGTATCCCATGCCCGTGACCACGCCTGAAGTGAAGGCCGCCCTGGAGACCATCTTCGCCGGGGATTCGGAAATCTACCGGGAGCGCGGCTTCCAGCGCCGTATCGGCTACGGCACCCGGCCCGCGCTACTGGTCATCGACATGGCCAATGCCTGGACCCGGCCGGACTATCCCTTCACCTGCGACAACATGGAGGAGATCATCCCCGCCAACCGGGCCCTGCTGGCGGCGGCGCGGGAGAAACGCATTCCCGTCGTCTTCACTTCCACCGCCTACCGCAACCCCGCGGGGCCCCACCCGGATACCGGCCTCTGGCACCTGAAGATCCCGACGGAAATCCTCTCGGAGGGCTCCGAAGCGACCGCCATAGACGACCGCCTGGCGCCCGAGCCCGGCGAGCAGGTCATCCTCAAGAAGCGGGCCAGCGCCTTCCACGGCACCTGGCTCGCCGGCTACCTCCGTGCCCAGCGGGTGGACACCGTCATCGTCACCGGCGTGACCATGGCGGGATGCGTGCGCCACAGCGTCGAGGACGCCATCGCCGACGGCTTCCGCCCCATCGTGGTGCGCGAGGCGGTCGGCGACCGGGTGCCGGGCGCGGTGGAGTGGAACCTCTTCGACATCGACGCCAAGTTCGGCGATGTGGAGCCGCTGGAGGCCGTGCTCGCCTACCTCAACGACCTCCCGGCGCTCGCCAACGACTAGGCCGGGCGGGCGCGTGCCTGCGATGACCGGCGTCCGTTGGGCCTGCTTCCTTCCGGCGGCGCTGCTGTGGCTTCCCGCCGGGGTTGCGGCGGCGCTGCTGGCGCGGATATTCCCGCTGCCGGTCGATGCCGGGCAATGGTGGGTGGCGGTCGCCGCCATGCCCTGCGGCCTGCCGCTGGCCGGGGCGTGGCTCGCGCTCCGCCGCGCCGGGCGGAGGGGGACGGCGTGGGCGGTCGCGGCGCCGCTCGGCGCGCTCACGGCCCCGGCCGCGCTCGCCGGCAGCGTGTCGGGGCCCTGGAGCATGGCCTGCTACGCGGTCCTGCTCAGCCTGCCGGCCTGGTCGGCATACGGAGCGCTCAGCCGCCTGAACGCCACGCAGGCCGTGACATCGGCGGGAAATCCGGGCTACGCTGAACCCAGCCTGCGATCATCGAGGGGAGGACGCCGCTCATGCAGACCCGCGCCGCCGTAGCCCTGGAAGCCGGCAAGCCGCTCAGCATCGAAACCGTGGAACTCGACGGCCCGCGCGAGGGCGAGATCCTGGTGGAGATCAGGGCGACCGGCGTCTGCCACACCGACGCCTACACGCTCTCCGGCGCCGACCCGGAGGGCCTCTTCCCGGCCATTCTCGGCCATGAGGGGGCCGGCGTGGTCGTCGATACCGGGCCCGGCGTCACCTCGCTCAAGCCCGGCGACCACGTGATCCCGCTCTACACGCCGGAATGCCGCCAGTGCAAATTCTGCCTCTCCGGCAAGACCAATCTCTGCGTCGCGATCCGCGAGACCCAGGGCCAGGGCCTGATGCCGGACGGCACCAGCCGCTTCTCAATCGGCGGCGACAGGCTGTTCCACTACATGGGCACCTCGACCTTCTCCAACCACACCGTCATGCCGGAGATCGCCGCGGCGAAGATCCGCGAGGACGCGCCCTTCGACAAGGTCTGCCTCATCGGCTGCGGCGTCACCACCGGCCTCGGCGCGGTGCTGAACACGGCGAAGGTCGAGCCGGGCGCCAATGTCGTCGTGTTCGGCCTCGGCGGCGTCGGGCTTTCCGTCATCCAGGGCGCGCGCCTCGCCGGCGCCAACAAGATCGTCGGCGTGGACATCAACCCCGCCAAGGCCCCGCGCGCCGAGCGCTTCGGCATGACCCATTTCGTCAACCCGAAAGAGGTCGAGGGCGACCTGGTGCCCTATCTCGTCGATCTCACCGACGGCGGCGCGGACTATTCCTTCGAGTGCATCGGCCTTGTGGAGACCATGCGCCAGGCGCTGGAATGCGCCCATCGCGGCTGGGGCGAGAGCATCATCATCGGCGTGGCGGGCGCGGGCCAGGAAATCTCCACCCGCCCGTTCCAGCTGGTGACCGGGCGGGTCTGGCGCGGCACGGCCTTCGGCGGCTTCAAGGGCCGGCGCGACGTGCCGAAGATCGTGGACTGGTACATGGACGGCAAGGTCGAGATCGACGACATGGTGACCCACACCATGGGCCTGGAGGCGATCAACGAGGCCTTCGACCTCATGCATGAAGGCAAGTCGATCCGCAGCGTCATCCATTTCTGATGCGCCCGGCGGAGGGTGGAGTGCGATGAAGACGCTGCTGCTGCTCCGCCACGCCAAGGCGGGCGTCGGCGCGCCGGATCGCGAGCGGGGGCTGACCGGAAGGGGCCGGCGCCAGTCGGCCGCCGCCGGGCGCTACCTCGCTGCCGAGGGCCTCCTGCCCGACTTCGTCATCTGCTCGGACGCGCGCCGCACGCGCGAGACGCTGGACGGCCTCGCGCTCGGGGACGGCCCGGCGGTGCGGTTCACGCCGGACCTCTATGACGGCCACGTGCCGGAATTGCTGGGCCTCGTTCGCGGGATCGAAGACGCCGGCGTCTCGCGCGTGCTGGTGATCGGCCACAATCCGACGATCTCCGATGCCGGCCGCCATCTCGCCCGGGAAGGCGAGCCGGCCTCGCTCTCGCGCCTGGCGCTGGGCATGCCGACCTCCGGGCTCGCCGTGCTGAAATTCGACGCTGCGGACTGGGGCGCGGTCAGCGCGGGCACGCTCACCCGGCTGCTGCGCCCGGCCGATTATCCCGAGGCCGATTGACCCGGTAGCCTGCCCCCGCCCCCTGCATCGACGGCGGCACTTCCGCCTGCCCCGCAAAGCCTCTAAGGTCACCCTGCTGTAAACCGAGGGAGGCTCTACATGCTCATCCGCACCGCACTCACCGGCCTTGCCGCGGCGGCGCTGGCCGTGGCGGGGATTCTGCCCGCTTCATCGGCGCCCGATCCCGTCAAGATCCGCATCGCATCCGACCACACGCCGCCGCCGCATCCGGCAGCCCTGGCGGAAATCCTGTTCCAGGAACGCCTGGCCGAGGAAATCCCGGGCTCCGAGGTGCTGCTCTTCCCCTCCAAGGCGCTCTATTCGGTGCCGGAGGCGGTCGAGGCCATGACCGAAGGCAATCTGGAGATGACCTGGGGCCAGTTCGGCAAGACGGCCCAGATCGATCCCTTCATGGCCGTGGTGGTGGGCCCGATGCTGCTGACCACGCCGGGCGCCATCGACGCCATTGACGGCTTCGACACCTACAAGATGCTGGTGAAGCGCTTCGAGGAGCTGCACGACATCAAGATCTTCGGCTCCGCCCATCTCAGCTTCTACATGGGCGCGGGCTCGGGCTCCCGCCTGCTCAAGCCGGAAGACTTCGCCGGGCGCAAGATCCGCTCCATGAGCCCGGTCGAGAACGCCGCGCTGTCCGCCTGGGGCGCGAACCCGACCACGATGGCCTTCGGCGACGTGCCGCCGGCCCTCGAGACCGGCGTCATCGACGGCCTGCTGACCAGCCTCGGCGGCTTCAACGTCGTCAAGGACCAGGCGCCCTTCTTCACCGTCGCCGGCATCAACGGCA
This sequence comes from Alphaproteobacteria bacterium, assembly GCA_022827685.1. Classification (GTDB taxonomy): domain Bacteria; phylum Pseudomonadota; class Alphaproteobacteria; order Bin95; family Bin95; genus Bin95. Next base: position 35,937 of record JAJEIH010000049.1, on the reverse strand, counting down.
TCGTCGGCGACTATTACTGGATCGGCGCCAGCATGAGCTGGTGGAACTCGCTCGATTCGGAGCAGCAGGCGATCATCGAGAGGCTGATCGTCGAGGAGATGCTGCCGTTCGCGAAGAAGGCCAACTGGTGCAACGACAAGCGCATGATCGACAAATACGGCACCGAGGACCCGTCCAAGCCCGGCATCTACATCATGACCGCCGAGGAGGCGGGCGTGCTGGCCGACGCGCTGGGCTCGGGCACGGCCGACCACATCAAGAAGAGCACGCCGGGCGGCGCCGATGAGTGGGTGGACCGCTTCGCCGAGGAGGCGAAGGCCGCGGTCGCCGCCAACCCGATGGGCTCGCACTGGCTCGAGGACACGGACTGCGCCGAGATCGAGCCCTGGTTCAAGCGCTTCGCCAAGAAGAAGTAACGGCTGAACCGTCGCTGCGGGGGGCCGTCCGGGCCCCCCGCAGTCCCTTTGCCCGCGTGAGCTGGAGGCGGCCCGGATGAACGGGAGTTCCCCCGAGACGACCGAGCCTGCCGGCGTCGAGCTGGCGATAGACCGCGCCTACCGCGGGCTGCATTTCCTGCTCGACAGGATCGTGGCCCGCATCGCCGCCGTCATCCTGCTCAGCGGCACGCTGCTCGCCTGCATCGAGATCGTGCGCCGCTACATTCTGGGCGTGGTGTTCGACTGGGGGCAGGACGCGGTCACCTATGTCTCCATCGCGGCGGTCTTCATCTATTTCGCCGTCACACAGGCCTCGCGCTCGCATCTGGCCGTGCTGGCGCTGCTGGACCTGCTGCGCAGCCGGGGCTACGTCCGCACCGTGCTGGCGATCCGGGTCTTCGTGTCCGCCATCTCGCTCACCCTGTTCACGGCGCTGGCATACTGGGGCGTCCCGGCGGTGGAGCGCGCCGAGATGCTCGGGCGCACCACGCAGAGCATGGTGATCCTGATCTGGCCGTTCCAGGCCTGCCTCGTCATCGGCTTCGGGCTGATGGCGCTCGTCACGCTCTTCCACCTCTACCAGGACATTCAGGCGCTGCGCGGCAAGACCGTGTTCCCCTGGGCCCCGGTCGAGGAAGGGATCGAGATCTGACATGGGCTGGCTCGGCTCAGGCCTCATCGCGCTGCTCGCCCTCGGCGCGCCCATCGGCGTCGCGCTCGGCGGGGCGGCGGTCGCCTTCATCCTCTACGACCCGGTGCTGTCGGCGAACACCGCGTTTCGCGCCTTCTTCAGCTTCGTCAACAAATACACCCTCATGGCGATCCCGTTCTTCATCTATGCGGGCTTCCTCATGGAGCGCACGGGGCTGATCTCCAAGCTGTTCAAATTCGCCGACGCCATCATCGGCTGGCTGCCGGGCGGCTTCGCCTACGCCACGCTGATCGCGGCCGTGCTGTTCGGCGCCATCTCCGGCTCCAGCACCGCCATGGCGGCGGCGATGGGCGTCATCGCCTATCCGGAGATGATCCGGCGCGGCTATCCGGTCTGGATGGCGGCGGGCGTCATCGCCTGCGGCGGCGGCATCGCCATTCTGATCCCGCCTTCGATCACCCTCATCCTGTTCGGCATCATCACCGAGGAGTCCATCGTCAAGCTGTTCTTCGCCGGCTTCGTGCCCGGCATCATGCTGGCGATCTCGGATGCGGTCATCATCGTCTTCATCGCCTGGAAGCTGAAGCTGCCCGCGGGCGAGTTCAGCTTCGGCAATCTCTGGCATTCCACCGTCGAGGCGCTGCCGGCCATCCTGATGCCGGTCTTCGTGCTGGGTGGCCTCTATGGCGGCGTGTTCACGCCGACGGAGGCGGGCGCGGCGTCCTGCGCCTATGCGCTGATCTACGGCCTTGCGGCCCGGCGGGGCGCGTTCCTGCGCGAGCTGCTGCCGACCACCATGCGCGCGGCCAACCTCACCGCCATCGTCTTCTTCCTGCTCGGCTGCGTCGGCGTCTTCCAGTTCCTGCTCGCCAACAAGGGCTGGCCGCAGGAGGTCGCCACCTGGGTGGGCGCGCAGGGCCTCTCGGCCATGGGCTTCCTCATCGTGCTGCTGGTCGTGCTGCTGATCCTGTCCATGTTCCTGACGGGCGTGGCGATCCTGGCGCTGACGGTGCCGATCATCTATCCCGTCTCGCTGACGCTCGGCATCGACCCGATCCATCTCGGCATATTGTTCGCGCTGGCGGTGGAGATGGGCGGCGTGATCCCGCCGGTCGGCCTCAACCTGTTCGCTGTGAGCGGCACGACCGGGGTGCCGGTGACACGGGTGATGAAGGGCGCGATCCCGTTCCTGTGTACGGACGGCATCGTGCTCGTCCTCGTGCTGCTCTTCCCCATCCTCGCCCTCTGGCTGCCCAACTCCATCGTCCAGTCGGTGTTCAACTAGGGCGCTGGCCGGAGCGACGGGGGAAGACGGCGCTGCGCCCCGAACCGCAGCACGACAGGCCCGGGAGCGATTGCCCTGCAGAACTGGCCGGATGTTGTCCGGTACAATCCGACCGTTGAATGGAATGGAGTCCCCATATAAGGTGGATCGTCCTCATGCTCCGTGGAAGATCCGGGAACGGGAAGATCGCCGCATGGATTGGCTGAACGCAGATACTCTCCAGCTGGCTGGCATCGTCGGCATCATCGCGTTCTTGTGGTCTCTGCACCGGGATGTGCGCAGCTTGTCGGAGCGCGTGGCGCGCCTGGAAGGCGCCTTTGAAGGCTTGCGCGACGCCATGGGGCGCCTTGAGGACAGGATGACCGGAGTCGAGAATCGGCAGGGACAAAAGACGTAACCGGATCGAATCGCCCCCTGTCCGGCTGCGCAGGAGGACCGCCGAATGTCCAAGTCCGGGACTGAAACCCCCGCAACCCACCACGCCCCCGTCGTGCGCCGCCCGGCGGACCATCCGGGGCACCGGGGCCGGTTCGCCAATGTGACGCGGATGGTCTTCCACCCGACGCCGGAGCGCCCGAACACGCCCAATGCCGGCCTCGTCACCTATGAGCCGGGGGCGGGCTTTCCGCTGCACAGGCACGAATTCGCCCAGCTCTGGTATGTGGCGGAGGGCGAATGCCGCTTTGGCGACCGGACGCTCACCGCTGGCGACATGGTCTATATGGAAGACCCGCATTTCGAACACGAGATGCACACCGAGACGGGCTGCACCATCGTCTTCATGCAATATCCCGGCCCCACCACCGGCGCGCGGCCCATCTATGAAGGCCGCTTCGACGGCAGGGAAGCCGCCGGGGGCAGGGAGCCGGACCTGGAGCGGTAGTCGGCCGGGGCGGAAGGCCGGTCCTTCCGATGTCTGCGGGACTGAAAAAAATCTGCTGAAATTGCTTTTTGTTCGTGATTTGGGCTTGACATCTGGCGGATTGTGTTATGATGGTCCCCAGGGAAGCGGCATCCGGAGCCGCGTCCCGGGTGCTGCGCGGCCGGGCGGCGCCACTTTCTGAAAACCCGTGAGAAGCTGACGGGAGGGGTGCGCCCTCTGCTTCGCGCGCGCAATCAGGCGCGCGAACCGCGCCGCCGCGATACGCGCGCCGGCACGCGCACAGGCGCCCGCGCAGGATACGCGCGGAAAAGGGACCCGCTCCCCGTCGGAGAAGGAGGAACGATGACGCCAACCGACCCCCGCCCGGAACTGGCGGCGATGCTGGCCGAAAGGCTCGCCCCCGCCGCCGCGGCCCTTGCCGGCGCCTGTGCGGAGGACATCCCCGCAGCGCCGCCGCCGGAGGACGACCGCGCACTGGCCGAACGCCACCGCGCCGGGCGCGCCGCGCTTCGCGCCCCTTTCGTCACCCCGGACGGCGCGCCAGCGCCGATCCGGGGTCCAGCCCCGGTTCTCGCGGCGGCTCCGGCGGCTGAGCTTGCACTTCACCGGCTGCGGCGGCATCGGGAGCCATGGATGGACCCCGGATCAAGTCCGGGGTGACGAAAGGGACCCGATCCGGGGCGACGGACAAGGACCATGCAACTGCGCCAGCCTGCAGGCGGGAGGGGAGGGCAATGAGCGGAACGTTATGCCTGGATGGATCACGGAACATGCCCAACACGCATGCCGAACATGACATCTCATGACATTCCATGACACATCACTTGGACGCCGGGCGCGCCTCATGACACAACATGACATATCATGACATGTCCGCCGGACCCTCCACCTCCGGGCGGCGGACGCCCGGCCGTGCCAGCGAAGGAGCGCGCATGACCCCGCCCCCGGAATTCGCCCATGCCTTCGCCGAGCTCGGCGAGGTCACGATCCACTATGTCTCGGCGGGCGCGGACCCCGGGAGCGCGCCGCCGGTGGTGCTGCTGCACGGCTGGCCCGAGACCTGGTTCGAGTGGCGCCATGTCATGCCCCCGATCGCCGAGCGCCATCCGGTGATCGCGCCGGACCTGCGGGGCCTCGGCGACTCCTCGCGGCCGGCGGGCGGCTACGACAAGCAGAGCGTCGCCGGGGACATAGACCGGCTGCTCTCCGGGCATCTCGGCCTCGAGCGCTGGCACATCGTCGGCCATGACTGGGGCGGGCCGACCGCCTTCGCGCTCGCCGCAAGGCGGCCGGAGGCCGCGGCGAGCCTGACGGTGATCGACGTGGTGATCCCCGGCGACGGCGGGGACTTCTCGCAGGGCGGACGGCGCTGGCACCATGCCTTCCACCGCACCCCGGAGCTGCCGGAGGCGCTGGTCGGCGGGCGCGAGGACGTCTATCTCGGCTGGTTCTACCGGGCCTATTCCGCGCGGCCCGACGCCATCGACGCCGAGGCGCGGGCGGAATATCTGCGCACCTACAGCGACCCGGAGGCGCTCCGCGCGGGCTTCGCCTATTACCGCAACCTGCCGCAGGACGCGGCCGACAACGCCGCCCTGCTCGCGACCGGCTTCCGCCTGCCCATGCCGGTGCTCGCCATCGGCGGCGGCAGGACGGACGCCTTCGGGCGCGCGGGCGAGGTCGAGGCGTCGCTGCGCCGGGTGGCGACCGACGTGCGCGGCCTGGTCGCGGAGGATTGCGGGCATTTCGTGCCGGAGGAGGACCCGGAGTTCACCGCCCGCGCCGTCCTCGACCACGTCGCGCGCTCGCCATGAGCGGGCAGGCGGAGGGCGTGTGGGTGTTCGGCTACGGCTCGCTCATCTGGCGGCCGGACATTCCGTTCCGCGAAAGGCGGGTCGCGCATGTGGAGGGCTGGACGCGCCGCTTCTGGCAGGGTTCGCACGACCATCGCGGGGTGGCGCATGCGCCCGGCCGGGTGGTGACGCTGGTGCCCGAGGCGGGCGCGCGCTGCGGGGGCATGGCCTATTTCGTCGAGGCGGCGGCGACGGGCCGGACCTGGGACGAGCTCGACTACCGCGAGAAGAACGGCTACCGGCGCGAGACCGTGCGGCTGGAATTCCGCGAGGGCGCGGCCGAGGGCGCGGTTTACGTGGCGCCGGTCGGCAACCATGCCTTTCTGGGTCCCGCTCCCTTGCCGGAGATGGCGGCGCAGATCCTGCGCTCGGCCGGCCCGAGCGGCACCAATATCGACTATCTCCGCAGGCTCGCGGGCGAATTGCGCCGGCTGGAGATCGACGACCCGCATGTCTTCGCGCTGGAGCGCCGGGTCGAGGACCTCGCCCGGCGGGACGGGCCCGGCTGCGGGGCGGAACACGGGACAACGGGAGAAACGGGAGGCGATCATGTGCGATGAGAGAACGGTCCGCGAGGCGGAGGAGCATCTGCGCCGGTCGGGACGCCTGACCCGGCGCGCCTTCGGGGCGCTGTCGGTCGGGGCGGGGATGGCGATGCTGCTGCCCCGCGCCGCGGACGCGCTGGAGGTGGCGGCGGCGGATGTCGAGGTGCCGACGCCCGACGGCGTGGCGGACTGCCATTTCGTGCATCCCGCCAGCGGCGCCCATCCGGGCGTGCTGATCTGGCCGGACGCGCTCGGGCTCAGGCCCGCCTTCCGGCAGATGGCGCGGCGGCTGGCCGAATCGGGCTATGCGGTGCTGGTCGTCAACCCCTATTACCGCGCCGAGCGGGCGCCGATCCTGCCGGAGGGCGCCTCCTTCCGGGACGAGGCGGTGCGCAGCAAGGTCTTCCCGCTGATGCGCTCGCTCACCCCGGAGAGGACGGTGGCGGACGCGAAGGCCTTTGTCGGCTTCCTCGACGGCCGGGAGGCGGTGGCGAAGGACCGCAGGATGGGGACGACGGGCTACTGCATGGGCGGCTCCATGACCATGCGCACCGCGGCGGCCTTCCCCGACCGGATCGGCGCCGGCGCCTCCTTCCACGGCGGCAGGCTCGTGACCGACAGGCCGGACAGCCCGCACCTGCTCGTCGGCAGCATGCGCGCGCATTACCTGTTCGCCATCGCCGAGAACGACGACGCGAAGGACCCGGAGGCGAAGACCGCGCTCCGCCGGGCCTTCGATGCGGCGGGCCTGCCGGCGGAGATCGAGGTCTATGCCGGCACGCTGCATGGCTGGTGCCCGCCGGACTCCGCCGTTTACGACGAAGCGCAGGCGGAGCGGGCCTGGAGCCGGATGCTGGCGCTGTTCGAAGCCGCGCTATAGGGCGGCGCCGGCCTCCTCCGCCGACTGCGCCCTTTGGGCGAGGAGGGCGCGGTCCACCTTGTTGGTGCTGGCGAGCGGCAGCTCGGCGAGGAAATGCACCCGGCGGGGGTGCATGTAGGCGGGCGCCTCGGCCAGCGCATGGGCCTTGACGGCGTCGGCGTCGAGCCGCGCGCCCGGGCGGGTCGCCACGAAGGCGACCGGCATGTTGCCGCGCACCGGGTCCGGCACCGGCACGAGGCAGGCCTGGGCGATGTCGGGATGGCCCTCCAGCACCTTCTCGACCTCGGAGGGCCAGACATTCTCGCCATTGACGGTGAACATGTCGTCCACGCGGCCGACGAAATAGTAGAAGCCGTCTTCGTCCCGGCGCATGACGTCGCCGGTGCGGTAGAAGCCGTCCGCGGTCACGGCCTCGGCGGTCTTCGCCGGCAGGTTGAGATAGCCCGGCATGTTGGCCGGGCAGCGCATCTGGAGCTCGCCCTCCCCGGCGTCGAGATCGCCGCCTGCGGCCAGGCGGACATCCACCCCGTCGAGGCGCGCGCCGAGTGCCAGGTCGGGCGTCGGCAGGCCGTCGGGGTGCGCGCCGAACACGACCGGGCCCGCCTCCGTGGTGCCGTAGGAATAGGCGATGCGGGCATTGGGGAAGGCGCGGCGGGTCTCGGCGAACAGCGCGGCCGTGGCGGGCGCCGAGCCCATCGTCACCACCTCGACAGAGGACAGGTCGAGCCGCGCGATCGTCTCCCGCTCCTGCAGCGCCAGCGCGATCATGGTCGGCACGGAGGTGAGCCAGGTGCAGCCGAAGCGCGGCACCGCCTCCAGGTAGCGCGGGGCGGTGAACTGCCCGAGCAGCGCCATGCTCGCATGGCCGGCGACGACAAACTTGGAGCTGGCGAGCGCGTTCATGTGGTAGAGGGGGGCGGCGACGAGATAGCGGTGGCGGGCGATCTCGGGGTTCGCGCGGAAGCGCATCTCGAGCACCCAGAGATGGCCCGCATGGGTGAGCGGCACGCCCTTGGGCAGCCCGGTCGAGCCCGAGGTGTAGAGGATCTGCGCGACCTCGCCGGAGTCGGGCACGACGGTCTCGAACGCGCCCGGATCGAGGAAGGCCTCGAAGTCCGGGCCGAATTCGACCGCCGGCAGGCCGTCCGGCGCGCGGGTCCGGCGGTCCCCGTCCACGAATACCAGCCGGGAGCCGCTGTCCCGCAGCACATGGGCCACGGTCTCGTCGGGGAAGCGCCAGTTGACCGGCACGGCGACCAGGCCCGCGCGCATGGCGCCGAAATAGACGGCGAGCCAGTCGGCGCTGTTGGCGGCGAAGATCGCGACGCGCTCGCCCCGTTCGAGCCCTCGGGCGAGCAGCGCGCGGGCGGTGGCGCGGATGCGCTCCTCGAGCCAGCGGTGGCTGCGCACGGGCGCGGCTTCCCAATCGGCCGCATCGACGATGGCGGGCCGGTCCGGGTCCCTGTTGCGGTCTGCAAGGTCGCCGAGATTGATGCGCATGGATGCCTGCCCCCTTCCTGCCGGCGCGGGAGAATAGCCGCTGGCGGCGGGCCTGTCCCCGCCTGCGCAGGACTGCCGCACCCGCTGGCGCGCGCCCGGCCGCCTGTGCTATTCGCCTCGGCCCATGACAGACACGCTGCCGCTCACCGTCGCCGACCTCCAGGCCAAGATCGACACCTCGCCCTTCAATGCCGGCATGGGCATCACCGTGACCCACGCCGATGCGGAGGCCGAGGAGGTCACCATGCGCCTGGAGATGCGCCCGGAGTTCGAGCGCGCGCACGGCACGGGCCAGTATCACGGCGGCGTCATCTCCGCCTTCATCGACACGGTCGGCGACTATGCGCTGGTGGTAAACCGGGGCGGCGGCGTGCCGACCATCAACTACCGCACGGACTTCCTGCGCCCGGCCTCCAACACCGCGCTCACCGGCAAGGCGAAGGTGCGCCGGGCAGGGCGGACGGTCGCGGTGGTCGATATCGACATTTTCGACGAGCAGGGCAGGTTGGTCGCGGTCGGCCGCGGCACCTACGGCACCCAGGTCGGATGAGGAAGCCTTCGATGCTGAGACATGTCCTTTCCCTTTTCGCTTTCCTCGGAGCACTCATCGTGACGGACGCCCAGGCCCAGAACCCCAAGGTCTATTTCGACATTTCCATCGACGGCCAGCAGGCCGGCCGCATCGTGCTGGAGCTGCGCAAGGACGTGGCGCCGAAGACGGCGGAGAACTTCCGTGCGCTCGCCACCGGCGAGCCCGGCTTCGGCTATGCCGGCTCGCGCTTCCACCGCGTCATCCCCGACTTTATGATCCAAGGCGGGGATTTCACCAGCGGCGACGGCCGCGGCGGCAAGTCGATCTACGGAGACCGGTTCGAGGACGAGAATTTCACTCTCGTCCACGACCGGCCGGGCCTGCTCTCCATGGCCAATGCGGGGCCGAACACGAACGGCTCGCAATTCTTCATCACCACCGTGCCGACGCCCTGGCTCGACGGCAAGCATGTCGTCTTCGGCCATGTGGTGGACGGCATGGACGTGGTCCGCAAGATCGAGCAGGCCCCCAACAACGCCGCGCAGATCACGGCGTCGGGCGAGGTGGAGTAGAGGCGGCGCGGCTTCAGGAGCCGAACACGACCTTCGGCAGCCAGGTGGTGAGCTCGGGAATAGCCGCGACCACGCCGAGCGCCAGCACCTGGATCGCGACGAAGGGCGCCACGCCCCGGTAGATCTGGACCGTCGTCACCTCGGGCGGCGCCACGCCGCGCAGGTAGAAGAGCGCAAAGCCGAAGGGCGGCGTCAGGAACGAGGTCTGCAGGTTGAGCGCGATCATGATCCCGAGCCAGACGGGATTGAGGTCCATCAGCAGCAGGATCGGTGCCACGATGGGCACGACCACAAAGGTGATCTCGATGAAGTCGAGCACGAAGCCCAGCAGGAACATGAGCGCCATGACGAAGAACATTGCGCCCACCACGCCGCCCGGCAGCGAGGTCAGGAAGCCGTGGACGAGGTCGTCGCCGCCGAGGCCGCGGAAGACGGAGGAGAACAGCTGCGCGCCGATGACGATGCCGAACACCATGGCGCTGACCCGCGTCGTGCTGCGCATGACCTCATGCAGGCCGCCGCTGCCGTAAACGCGGGCGAGGCTGACCCAGATGCCCCAGGCGAGCGCGATGCAGCAGAGCACGGCGACGGCGATGCCGACCCCGTCCATCGCCGGAATGTCGTCCCGCGAAATCCGCAGGTCCATGAAGCCGGTCAGGAACAGCACGACCACCAGCCCGACGGCGGCAGCGTAGATCGGCCGGCCCTTGTCGGGGTCCAGCCTCAGTCCTCCCAGCAGCGTCGCGCCGATCGCGCCGACCGCCGCCGCTTCCGTCGGCGTGGCGATGCCGGCGAGGATGGAGCCCAGCACCGCGACGATCAGCACCACGGGCGCGACCAGCGCGCGGGCGACCTGCATGGCGATCTCGCGGTTCGTGCGGCCCTGCACCAGCTCGTCGCGCGGGATCGGCGGCGAGGATTCGGGCCGCAGCCACGCGATGAACATCTGGTAGAGGATGTACATGCCGACCAGGGCGAGGCCGGGGAGCAGCGCGCCCGCGAACAGGTCGCCGACCGACACGGGGTCCGGGGCGAAATTGCCGAGCTTGCGCTGCGCCTCCTGGTAGGCGTCCGAGATCTGGTCGCCCAGCACGACGAGGACGAGCGAGGGCGGGATGATCTGGCCGAGCGTGCCGGAGGCACAGATCGACCCGCAGGCGAGCGAGGCGCTGTAGCCGCGCCGGAGCATGGTCGGCAGCGAGAGCAGCCCCATGGTCACGACGGTCGCGCCGACGATGCCGGTCGAGGCGGCCAGCAGCGCGCCGACCACGCAGACGGAAATGCCGAGGCCGCCGCGCATTGCGCCGAACAGCATGCCCATCGTGTCGAGCAGCTCCTCGGCGACCTTGGACCGCTCCAGCATGACGCCCATGAAGACGAACAGCGGGACCGCGACGAGGATCTCGCTGATCATGGCGTTGCCGTACACGCGGTTCGGGAAGATGCCGAGGAAGGCGAAGTCGAAGACGCCCAGAGCCGCGCTGATGCCGGCGAACAGCAGCGCGACGCCCGCAAGCGTGAAGGCGACGGGGAAGCCCGCCATCAGGAAGCCGCACACGCTGACGAACATGAAGCAGACGAGATATTCGTTGATCGTCATACGCCGGGCCCCCGGTCTTCGGCGGCCGCACCGGCCGGGCGTTCGAGGCCGCGCATGACGAACAGCGCATGCACGAGCATGGACAGCCCCTGCAGCGACAGCACGAACGGAAAGACGAGCAGCAGCGATTTCAGCAGCCAGAACGGCATGAAGGTGCCTTCGGGCGAGCCTTCCAGCACGCGCACGGAGGCGCCGACATAGGTAAGGCCCTTCCAGGTCATGACGGCGCAGAGCGGCCACAGGAAGACGAGCACGCCGATGAAGTCGATCAGCGCCTTGCGCTCCGGCGTGGCCGCTCCGTAGAAGATATCGACCCGGACATGGCCGTCATGCAGCAGCGTGTAGCCCGCGCCGACCAGGAACAGGATGGAGTGCATGAACAGCACGGATTCCTGCATCGGGATGAAGCCGAGCCCGAACACGTAGCGCAGCAGGACGACAGCGAACTGCATCAGCACCATGAAGAGGGCGAACCAGGACACGACCCGGCCCAGATGCTCGTTCGCGGTATCGATCGCCCGGACGAGTTGCTTCAGTGCGCTCACCGGCATTCCCCGCTGGCTTCAGGGCATGAGCAGAGAGCCCGCGCCGGGGTGGCGCGGGCGTCTCGCCCGGCGCATGACGGCCTTGTCGGCCGCCGGCGCCTTAACCGTAGTTGAACGGCAGGACCCGCGCGTTCATGTAGCCCTGCTCGCCGATCTTGGCCCAGTCGATGGCCTGCTTGCGATAGGCGATGAAGCTGTCATAGATGCGCTTGGTCATGTCGTCGGTGTTGCCGATGTCGCGCACGACCTCGCCGGCGACATTGCCGATGGCGATCAGCATGTCCTCCGGATACTGGTGCAGCTGCACGCCGTGCTCGCTGAGCAGCTTGTTCAGCGAGCCCAGGTTGCGGGCGTTGAACTCGGCGAACTGGATGTAGGACTCCGCCTCGACCACCGTCGTCACCAGGGCCTGTTCCTCGGCGGTCAGGCTGTCCCACAGCGTCTTGTTCATCACGACGCTGGCGGAGGTGCCGGGCTCGTGGAAGCCCGGATAGAAGTAATGCTTGGTGATCTTGTGGAAGCCGAAGGCGAGGTCGTGCCAGGGGCCGACCCATTCCGCGGCGTCGATGGCGCCGGATGCGAGCGACGGGTAGATCTCCGCCACCGGCAGGTTGACGACCGTGACGCCGAGCGCGCGCAGCACCTCGCCGCCGATGCCCGGCATGCGGAACTTGAGGCCCTTGAAGTCGTCCAGCTTCTGGATCGGCTCGCGGTACCAGCCGCCCATCTGCGTGCCGGTGCTGGACCCCTGGAAGCCCTTGAGGTTGAACCCGGCCGCCAGCTCGTCCCAGAGCTCCTGCCCGCCGCCATATTTCATCCAGGCGGCGTGCTCGATGCCGGTCAGCCCGTAGGGCACGGCGGTGAAGAAGTTGAAGCCTTTGTGCTTGCCCTGCCAGTAATACTCGGCCGAATGATACATGTCGGCGTCGCCGGCGCTGACGGCGTCGAAGACGCCGAAGGCCGGCACCAGCTCGCCGCCGCCATAGACCTTGACTTCGATCTTGCCGCCGGACAGCTGCGTGATGCGCTGGGCGACCCGTTGCCCGGAGGTGCCCAGCCCCGGCGAGTTGAGCGGCCAGGACATGGCCAGCTTCCACTGCTTGAGCCCTTGCGAGATGGCGGGGGCCGCCAGCGTCGATGCGGCGGCGGCGACACCGGCGGTCGCGGCGCCCTGAACGAATTTACGGCGTTTCATGGAGTGTCCTCGCTGTTGCGCTGTCAGCCTTTCCCGGCCGGGCCGCCCGCCTCCGCTGCCGGAGCGCTGGCAAACCCGTATGGCCCGCAGCGTTCGGTTCGAAGAGCGTAGAGCACCGTCCGGGGGGAATCAATTGCAATGGGGCGGGCCCGGCCGGCCCAAGGCGCCCACGCCACCGGCATGTCATGGAATGTCATGTTCTGTCATGAGGCGCGCCCGGCCTCCCTCGCGATATGTCATGAGATGTCATGTTCTGCATGCGCAGTGCTCATATCCTGCAGCCGGTTCCGGCATGGAGTTCGTCCGTCCTTGAATCCCCCTCCTTCGCTTGCGTGGGAGGCCCTTTTTCGACCCGGCAAGGCGCTGCCCTGCGACGCGGCCGCTGGACCCTTTCCCGACCTCTCCCGCAAGCGGTAGAGGAGAAATCCGGCATTGGAGCCGTTCCGCCGAAGCTCTGTCTGCCCGCCTCTTGCATGTCGTTCCCTCATCTCGTTTCGTTTCACTCTGTTCTCTCCTCCGGCCGCCGTCGCGGCCCATGCGGCGGGACCCTGATTCGCGCGTATCCTGCGCGGGTGCCTGTGCGCGTGCCGGCGCGCGTATCGCGGCGGCGCGGTTCGCGCGCCTGATTGCGCGCGCGAGACGGAGGACGCACTTCTCCTGTCAGCTTCCCGGTGGTTTTTTCGCGCCGGCGCGAACCGGAGGACGGAGCGGCCCCGCGAACGCCGCGCCCTTCCTTTCGCACCATACTATCATTAGATCGAAATATGTCAAGTAATTAAAGAGAAATATATCATTGCAAGCGAACGAATAGCAATCTTCGCCCGCGGGCCCGCGCGCCGGCCGAATCCGTTCGGTCCGGCCGCCCGGCTGCGGGAATTCACGCCGGCACCATGACATCGGTGAGAAATGCGGGCTAATCTGGCGGGGCGCGAAGGAGCCATGCCGCCTATGTCCGCCCAAGCATCAACCGAGACGGCCGCCGAGCCTGCGACCACCACCACCGCCCGCGCCGCGCCGGTGCTGGACCAGCACCGCTTTCCCGAGGACCGGCTTGCGGATTTCATGGCGAGCGAGGTGCCCGGCTTCGCGCCGCCGCTCCGGGTCTCGCAGTTCCGGGGCGGCATGTCGAACCCGACCTTCCTGCTGGAGGACGGCGGGGGCCGGCGCTACGTCATGCGCAAGAAGCCGCCCGGCAAGCTGCTGCCCTCCGCCCATGCGGTGGACCGCGAGTTCCGGGTGATCTCGGCGCTCGCGGAGACGGACGTGCCGGTGGCGCGGGCCTGGGCGCTCTGCGAGGACGAGGAGGTGATCGGCCGCGCCTTCTACATCATGGAGCATGTCGAGGGCCGGGTGGCGCGCAACCTCATGCTGCCGGACATGGCCCCGGCCGAGCGCGCCGCCGCCTATGACGCCATGAACGCCGCGCTCGCCGCGCTCCACAATGTCGATTTCCGCGCCGTCGGGCTGGAGGGCTACGGGCGCGAGGGCGGCTACATGGCCCGCCAGGTGCGCCGCTGGGGCGGCCAGTACGAAATGAGCAAGACCGACGAGATCCCGGAGATGGACAATCTCGCCGCCTGGCTCGGCGAGAACATGCCGGCCGACGACGAAACCACGATCGTGCATGGCGACTACCGGCTGGAGAACATGATCCTCCACCCGACCGAACCGCGCGTGCTGGCGGTGGTGGATTGGGAGCTCGGCACGCTCGGCAACCCGCTCTCGGACCTCGCCTACAACTGCCTGCCCTACCACTCCGGCGACGATGTGCGCGGCTTCCTCGGCGACATGAACCACGCCGCGACCGGCATCCCGTCCGAGGAGGACTATGTGGCGGCCTATTGCCAGCGCACCGGCCGCGGCGGCATCCCCGACTGGCCCTTCTACCTCGCCTTCTCGCTCTTCCGCCTCGCCGCCATCAGCCAGGGGGTTTACAAGCGCGGCCTCGACGGCAACGCCAGCTCCCCCGACGCCGTCCAACGCGGCGCCAAGGCGCGGCAGCTTGCGGAGACCGGCTGGGCGATTGCGCAGCGGGGGTGAACGGCGGCAAGCGGACACGGAAGGGGCGCGTGGGCCGGCACTGAAGGAATTGGGAGCGGTAGATTAATTCCTGTCTCATATATGCCGAACGGGCATGCAGATTGGAGTCGAGCATCATTGCGGTAACGAGAAAACCGGCGACATATTCAAAGGTGCCGATGTCGTCATAGGCCGGGTGCGCCCGAACATGGCAGGTAGCGCGGCGAACGCGGCCGTTGCAAATTTATAGCGGATACGCTATATGAACAATGTGAGATGGACGGTCGAAACCGTTTCGGCCGTCGACACTGAAATCGAGGGTCTGCCGGCGGGGCTGCGCGCCCGGTTGGTCCGGTTGCTGGAGACAGTGGAGAATGTCGGGCTGGAGGCGCTGCATGCGCCGCATGTCAAACATCTTGAGGGCAAGCTCTGGGAACTGCGTGTCAAGGCTCAAGAGGGAATCGCGCGGGGAATCTACGTGACGGCGACCGGACGGCGGGTGATTGTCCTGCATGTCTTCGCCAAGAAATCCCGCAAGACACCGCGTCAGGCGCTTGAGACTGCAAGGAAACGAATGAGGCAGGCGATACGATGACGAAGCTCAAGGACCTGAAGACCCGCTTCATGGAGGACCCGGAGTTCCGCAAGGAATATGCGCGGGCCGACGAGGAATATGCGCTTGTCGAGGCGCTGGTGCGCGCCCGCACGGAGGCAAGGCTGACCCAGGCGGAGCTTGCCCGGCGGCTCGGCACGACGCAGTCCGCCATCGCGCGGCTGGAAGGCGGCCGGGTGTCGCCGTCCTTCGCCACACTGCGCCGCTACGCCGAAGCGACCGGCACAAGGCTGACGGTGGGTCTCGAACGGGTCGCCGGCTGAGGCGCCGGAACGGCGGCCGCATCCGCCTTCAATTGTCTCCTCCCGGTCCTTTCCGCACATAGGTCTTGCCGGTCTTGGCGTGCTTGAACGTATGCCAACCCTGCCCTTCCAGCCCAAAAAGTTCTGCAATCGTCACTCGAACAAGCTCGTAAGCCTTGCGGTTCCGGTTATCGAGCGTCTCCGGAAGCGCCTCCTCGATCACACTGACCAGATGACCCCATGCGGCGCCGTTGCCCGCCAGGCGGTTCATAATATTCCGGTTTTCCTTCACGGCATTCAGGGCAAGCTTCCGGTAATAGACTTCAAGATCCTGTTGACCCTCGCCGCCGTTATCGTCAGCGGCAATTTCCGGCGTTTCGCTGTCTCCGGTTCCGGCCTCTTCCCTGCCTGCCGACATGGCCCGCCGGGCGTGGGTTTCGGCAGCCTCCCGCAGCTCTCCGGCGAATGTCGGAACCGGCACCCGTGAGTAGTCGGGATCGGCCACGCTGTAGAGTTCCTCGAACAGCCGGGCGCGCATTGACACCGGATACGGCCTGCCGGCGGCCGAACTCCAGAACACGCCCTGGCCCGGTATCGGTTCGTTCAGCAGGGAACTGAGGAGGTCGTCGCTGAAATGCGCGTTCGCCCGCTTGGCGCTCGCGAGGTCGCCGGCGGAAAGAAGGTGGAAGATGAACCAATTGTCGCCCTGGCTCAGTATCTCGTTCGGGATCGAGCCCGGCTGCTGGGTTATCAGCAGCGCTCCCAGATCGTATTTGCGGCCCTCCTTGACCCATGAGATATACGGCTCGGCGGCCGTCGAGCGGTCGTTGAGAACGGACTGCGCCTCCTCGATCACCGCGATTGTGGGAACGGTGCGCGGTTGGGCTTTCGTGAACTCCTCCTGGTTCCGGTCGAAAATCCGCCGGAGAACGATGCCCGCCAGGATGAAGGACTGTTCGCCGCGCATCTGGGAGACATCGACGACGCAGATTTTCCCCGCCTCGAGAGCCTTCATCAGCAACCCCATGAACTGGCTGCTCCGGTCGTGCAGCATCCCGACCACTCTCGTCATATTGGACCGGGCCGCAATGGCTTCGGCTTCCTGGTTGGGCATGGTCAGATTGAGGATTTCGCCGATCTCGTTGGGATCGGCGCCGCCCCTGTCGCGGTCGATGAGATCGACCAGGCGCGACCACCTCTCCCCGGAGAGTGCCCGCAGCTTTGCAACATTCTGCTGGTCCTGCCGCTCGGGCGGCAGGGAAATGGAAATGACGTCGCTTGGGCGCAGTTGCCGGATATCGAGTTTGACGTCGCCGGCCGTAAAAGACCCGTAGTAACCGCTCGATGTCGAACGCGCCGTGAAGACAACCAGCTTGTCCTGAAGGTGGGGCACGTCGCAGAGGCCGGGCCTTCCCTTGTCGTCCGGCCAGAAATATTCCCCGTCGGGATCGAAGATCACCGTGCCCACGGGAACATCGCGACTGCCGCGCTTCCGGACCGTGGGCGTCGTTTCGTAGAGCTTGCTGAAAAGCAATTTGTTCAGGTTCGATTTGCCGAAACCCGCGCGCGCGAAAATAAAGCTTCGCCGGGATACCAGGCTCGATATCGGGAAGCGAACCTCGATTTCCGGCGATTCGACGCGCATCCAGCTATCCGGCTGCTTGTCCAACGCGCCGCCTGTATAGATATACTCGCCGAGAGCGAAGTGGCCGATCGGCGCCCCTTCGTCGTTATGCCCGCACACTTCCCGGAGCACCTCCCCAGAGGGAAACGCCACGGCGCTGCCGACATGCGGAAGGCGCCGGTGGGACGGCACGAAAATCAACCCGTCGTCGCTGTTCCGCAACACCCCGAGCACGCGGATATTCAGCCGGTACTTGAGATACTGTTCCCTGAGGTCCTCCGGGACCTGTCGTTCTTCCTGAACCGCGCGTATGTTGTATTCCTCACCCGTGCCGAAGGACAGTTTTCCTTCCGAAGAGAAGGAAGCGATGCGGCCCAATACCGCCTCCTCCGGGCTTTCGAGCTGGACGAGCACGAACTGGCCGTGCATCGGGATGCGTTGAAAGTCGTTGCGGTACGGAAGCGCCAGATCGGCATGGAACTCCAGGCCGCCTTCCCGGAACCCGCGAAAGACCCCGACGACCTGCTGTTTCGGAAATAAATCCATCGATTTTCCCCGCGGCTAATACCGGTGCGACGCGGGATAGGCGTCATGCAGACGAAATGCATCGAGCGACGGCGCTTCGTCTCCAAGCACATCGCGCAACCCCGCAAAAATCATGTCTTGCAGAACGTCCATATCGAAATCCACGAGCGCAGCGTTTTCGTGTGCTTTTTGCAGCGAGCGGGGATAAAACGGGACCGGGAAACCGGCTACGGCATCATTGAGCAGAGAGCCGAAAATTTTTGAATGGTCGGACGCTTGCGGCAGGAATATATCGACAGGCCATATCGGATCGCGCGGATTGTTGCCGAACTTGACGAAAAACATTTTCCCGGCAACGAACCTGTTTATTTCGCCGCCTTCAGCCAGATTATCGTCTCCCCTCGCGTAATCGGGCCAGATATATGCCTTCTCTTCAAGCTCCCGAGGGATTTCCACATAACATGGAAAGGAGGATTGCATCACCCTTTCCAGAGCCATCGCAAGCCGATACCGGTCGAGGACTTTGCTGCGCTTGGCGACGCCGACAAGATAGAGGCGGCGCTTGTAGGACTTGAATTGGCGGTCGATGCCTTCCCGGATCCCTTCGCGGTATTTCCGGAACAGGTCTTTTGCAAATATCTGGCTGCGCAGGAAACCGTCGAAAACGATTAGCGTATCGGTTGCGAAGTCCTTTTCCCGGACTATGGCGAAGAGTGTCGCCCACTCGACCAATTCCCGATAGACCTGAACCCAGCGCGGCGAATTCGGCCTGTCGCGTCCGCCCGGACGAATCATGTGACTGAGCTCGGAAAGGTCCTCGACGCCGAGATACCGCATAAGCCGTCCGAGGGCCGTCGGTCCTCCGGCGCCGGAAAACTGGCAAGCGGAAAGGCGGGAGACGCTCATGGTCGGCGAAACCGCTTCCAGGCAGTATTCGTTGCTGCCGCTGTCGACGACGCGGACCAGTTGGACGAGAAAAGGGTCGAAGCGGAGCTGGTTATTGCCGCCGTCGGCCGCGACCAATGAGATCGACGTTGCGGATCGTGCGCGAATCGGCCGAGTTTGGGAAACCAACGGCCGGACTTCGGCGCGCAGCCGGTCGAGAACGGCGCGGTCTTCTCCGATCTGCCGTGCGATCTCGTCCCGCAAGGCGGTCTGGCTGGCAGGCTCCAGCATTTCTCCGATATGCCGCTTTGTTTCTTCCCCCTGAGATTAACAGCATACCAAGGAAGGGCGCGGGATCAAAAATGCGACTCCGGGTTTCGCCTCCGCCTTGCCGGGCCGGCAGGACGAATGCGGGCGGGACGGTAGCACTCCAGGCCGAGGCGCTTCACTCAGCGTTCGTCGGCATGGATAATCTCCAGAGTAACCCGCTCAACGAGCACGACACGTTCGATGACCGCCGCCGCGCGAATGTATTGGGGCCTCGCCGGACTCCTGCGTTCGAATTCCAACGTCATGCGCACGACACCGGATTGCTCCTCGATGGCCAGTATCGGGTCGAAGACAGGGGTGCTTCCGTCGTTGCGTTCGGCGAACAGCCGCGCCGCGTGCAGGCCACGGCTTCGGCGTTTCTCGGTCGTCTCCGGGTCCGGGCCTTTCGGAACGGCGACCACGACCGCGCCGAGGCCGTAGCGGGCGTGATGGAAGTCGTGCTTCTCGACGAAAGCCGGGTCGAAGATCCGAGTCATGCGCTACCCCCTGGCGGTCGACGGCGGCTCTACCTTTCGATCATGGCAGGACGCCTATCAGGACGAGGGGGACGGCGGGGACGCCGCGTCCCTGCCTCAGGACGTTGAGCAAGTCGCGCTCATAGTAGGGCACGCCGCTCGACATCTCCTTTTCAAGCTCTTTCATGGGGAGGATTTCGATCCCCACATCGATTATGTCCGAGACATAGAAGCTCAGATGCTTCACGAACAGGTCGTGCGCCACGAAGGTGTATTTGCCGAACTGGACCTCGACCGCGACGCGATCCTTCACGAAATCGGTCTGGTTGTAGGACATGATCGGCTCATGCCCGGCCGCTTCGATCGCGGCCTTCTGTTCGGCAGCGGGCAGGCCGTAGATGCCGCGCAACAGTCGCTCATTCTCCGTAACCCAGAAGGTGTTGCGGCGCTCTTCCCAGCCGGCAGTCTCCAGCCTGCGCTTGAACGCGGCGTTCATGTCCAGCGGCGAATAGAGCATCCGGCCGCGCATCGTCTTTTCTTTCGACACTTTCGTCTTGCAGGCCTGTGCATCCACGGCGGCGATAACGTCCTGGACCTCGCGCCAGAGCTTCCGCCGGTGGACCAGCAGATATTCTTCGCCGTTCAGGTGGGAGTATTTTGCGCCGACCCGCATCAATGCCCGCCGTTGGGCAAGGCCGGGTCGTAGATCGGCTTGCCCATCGGGCGCGTCCTCAGCGTTCCTTCCTGCAACCGGTCGATCCGGTCCCGCGCGATCTCGATATAGCGGGGCACAATATCGCAGCCCCAGGCCGACCGCCCGTGCCTGAGCGCCGCCACGGCGGAGGAGCCGACGCCGAGATAGGGGTCGAACACCGCGTCGCCCTCATCCGTCATGGACAGCACCAGCCGTTCCACCAGCTCCACGGGGAACTGGCACGGGTGGACGGTCTTTTCCGGGTGGTTGTTCTTCACATTCGGGAACTGCCACACGTCGGAGGGGTTCTTGCCCTTCGGGTTGCCGGACAATTCCCCGGCGCGCGGCCCCTTGAAGTGGCGCTTGCCGGGATATTTCGACGGCACCCGGATCGGGTCCAGATGCCAGGTGTAGTCATCGCCTTTCGTCCACCAGTTGACGGTCTCGTAACGCCCGGACAGGCGTTTCGAGCAATGCAGCCCGTGCCCGAAATGCCACACGATGCGGTTGCGCAGCTTCAACCCCTGCCCGGCGAACACCGGGTAGAGGATCGAGTCGAGCGGGAAAATCTCGCCGCCCGCGACGCTGTTGCCGACCTGCCAGCAGATCGAGCCCCTGTCGTCCAGCAGCCGGACGCATTCCGCAACCACGCGCCGCTGGCTCTCGACCCAGGCGTCCAGCGACAGCCGCGCGCGCTCATACGACTTGCCGAGATTGTAAGGCGGCGAGGTGACGATCAGCTTGAACGCGCCATCCCCGATGCCTTCCATGAAGTCGAGATTGTCGGCGCACTCTATGACGGCCCGCGCGCCCGTCATGCGCCTCGCGCTCCCGACGCCAAGCAGATCACGGTTTCCTCGCCCACATGATCATCAATGAAGGATTGCAGCGATTCGCCCTCCGGGGAAGCGGCGGCCTGTGCATGAATGCGATTTGCCGCGCGATTCGCGACGTGAGCCGTGACGCTTTCGCCTGATAGTCGGGCCATGCCCTCTCTCATTCCGCCAATAGTTTTCGGAACTTAAAACGAACATATGAGGGGCATGTCAAGTCCGAAAATTCAAGCCGGCCGGCCGTCAGATCACGCCCTCCTCCCTGAGCCGCGCCGCGGTTTTGGCGTCGATGCCGCAATGTTCGGCCAGCACCTCGTTCGTGTGCTCGCTCAAGGTGGGCGGGCGGCGGATGTCGGCGGGGGAGTCGGAGAGCTTGATCGGGCAGCCGACGGTCTGGTAGGCGCCGCGGCCGGGGTAATCCACCTCCACGATCATGTCCCGCTCGCGCAGATGCGGGTCGGCCAGCACCTCGCCCGTATCCTGGCAGGCCCCGCAGGGCACGCCGGCGGCGCCGAGCAGCTTCATCACCTCGAATTTGCTGCGCTGGCGGGTCCAGCTCTCGACCAGCGCGTTGTAGTCCTCGCGGTGCTCCCAGCGGCCCGCCGGCGTCTCGAAGCGCGGGTCGTCGAGTTCGGCTAGGTCCACCACGCGGCGGAAGCCCTCATACATCTGCGGCTGGCAGAAGATATAGACATAGTCGTTCGGGCCCCCCGGCGCGCAAGCAAAGGTGGTGCCCGGCACGGTCTGGCCGAGCTGGTTGCCACGCCGGGGCTGCACCATGCCCTGGCGCTGGTGGTCGCGCAGGCTGACGCGCAATATGTTGACCACCGCCTCCTGCATGGCGACCTCGACCTTCTGGCCCTTGCCCGTCTGGTGGCGCTGCTGGAGCGCGGCGAGCAGGCCGATGGCGAGGTGCATGCCGGTGCCGGAATCGCCGATGGCGGGCCAGGTGTAGGTCGGCGGGTTGTCGGGGAAGCCGGTGACGCTCATCGCCCCGCCCATGGCCTGCGCGATGGGCTCGAAGGCCTTGTAGCCGGAGTTCGGCCCGTAGCTGCCGAAGCCCTTGATGGTGCCGTAGATGAGGCGCGGATTGATCTCGGCGAGCACGTCGTAGCCGAGGCCGAGCCGGTCGAGCGCGCCCGGCGAGAAATTCTCGACCAGCATGTCCACTTCCGCGATCAGCTTCCTGAACAGCGCCTTGCCGTCCCCGGTCTTGAGGTTGAGCGTCAGGCTCTTCTTGTTGGCGTTCAGCACCAGGAAGAACAGCCCGTCCTGGCCCGGTATGTCGGGCATGGCCCGGCGGGCGGCCTCGCCCCGGCCCGGCTCCTCCAGCTTGATGACCTCGGCGCCGAGCCAGGCCAGCACCTGCGTGCAGGCGGGGCCCGCCTGGTTGTGGGTCATGTCGATGATCCTGACGCCGTTCAGGGCCGCGCTCATGGGGGCCGCTCCTTCTTGTCCTCATTGCCGGGCCGGCTATGCTCGCCGCCATGACGCAGCAAATTCCGGAACCGGTCAACGGGTCGGCCTTCGCGGTCGGCGGCTGGGAGATCGACATCCTGGTCACCGGCTTTCCGGGCAAATCCGTCCGCCACGGCTCGCTCGGCTGGAGCACCATCGTGCTGATCCGGCGCGGCGAGAGGCTGGCGCTGGTGGATTGCGGCGCGTTCGGCCACCGCAAGCTGCTGGTGTCGGAGCTTGCCGCGCGTGGCCTCGGGCCCTCCGACATCACCGACCTGCTGCTGACCCACACCCACTACGACCATGCGGTCAACTGGGTGCTGTTCCCCAACGCCCGGGTAGCGGTGGGCGCGGTCGAGCTCGACTGGGCGCTGGGCGAGCCCTGGGGCGAAACGGTGGTGCCGGAGCTCTATGTGCGCGAACTCGGGCTCTTCCCGAAGACGGAGCGGATCGCGGATGGCGGCGAGGTGTTCCCCGGCATTACCGCGCATCTGGCGCCGGGGCACACGCCGGGCTGCCCGGTGTGCCAAGCCTATCCAAATAGGATAGTATAGGAACACCCTGTTGACCGAAGCGCTGCTTTCCTCGTAAGGTGGCTTATAGTAGTTGATTACGGGGACCGATGCAAGCACATTGTGTCGCCATTACGCGTAGGGCATTTGGACGAAAGTGGCCTTTCAGTAACGGATTGGGGATTTTATGGTGATTGGAGACTATGGTTGTCTGAGCACATATCTTGAGCCGGACAGGAGAAGGTCATGCGATATGAACATGGATACAACATGGATGTATCGTTCTTGTGGTTCACGGTCCGGAGGCGTAGGTCACGCCTGTGTCTCGGGTCGGGAGAAATGTGATGGCGGCGGATGACGGCAGGAAGAGACCGCGCTCGGTGATGGCCACCGACAGCGACTGGCGCCTGGTCCGCAGCCGCGCCGACAGGGCGGACATGTCGGCCTCGGAGTTCCTCATCTCGCGCGGGCTCGCGCCTGCGGAGCCGGCGGCGGAGAGCACGGAAGACCTACCCCTGTCGGCGAAGCGCCGCGCGCTGGTGGACCTGCGCCTTCTCGTGCTGGCCGAGCGCATGCGGTTCGAGGACGAGGGCCGGGGCGGCGTCTGGCGGCGGCTGGTGGAGGAAGCCGAGGCGTCGGTAGCGGTCGACGGGCGGGAGGGCTGAGATGGCGCGGCAATATTGCATCACCTGCCCGCGGTCCGACTGGCGGGCAATGCAGGACCTGGCGGAGGAGGCGGGGATGACGACCTCGGCCTTCATCCTGAGGGAGGTGCTGGGCGAGGACTGCCGGATGGCGCTGACGGGCGACGAGCAGCGGGCCCTGCACGACAGCACGCTCCGCCTTGCCGCCCTCGGCGAAGAGCTTGCCGGCCCCCTGCCCGGCAGCGGGGTAACGCTGGCCGAGGCGCTCGTATTCCTCGTCAGCGAGCTCCGGTCCCGGCAACGGGCTGGAAGGAGGCGGGGCGTTCCGCCGCGGTCCGATGGCGGCGCGCCGGACCTGTTCGGGGACGACGGGCCGCCATGAGGGGGCGGAAGGCGCCCGAAGAGCTCTCGGTCTCGCATTCGATCTCCTGCACGCCGGTGCAATGGGCGCGGATGCGGGAGCTTGCGGAGCGGGCCGGCATGCGGACCTCGCCATACATCGTGGGCCGGGTGCTGAAGCGCGAGGGCTTCGGCGCCGGGGAGGCCGGGCATGCGCTGGTTCTGGACGGAAAGCAGCAACGAGGCATGCACGATGCCGCACTCGGCGCGGCGGCGGCGCTGTCGGGCCTTTCCGGCAACGCCTGCGCCTACACCGGGCTTCGCGAGACGGTCGCGCTGCTGTTCGAGGCGCGCCTCGACGAAATGGCGCGTGAAGGCCGAAGGGGTGAGATGGAAGCGCTGCTGGCGTCTGTCACCGGCCCGGAGCGCGCTGCCGCCCTTGTACGCCGGGCGGTAATGCGGGCCGGCGGCGGGGAAACGGCCGGGGCGGGATGATCGGATAGAGTGCCATATGGTTTCGTTACAGATATTATTTATATATTGTATAGTTTATTCATGCCATCAACATGCTGTCATTATTACTGAATATGAAAATCATATACAATATTTACTGTGTCATATATTTCCGGATTGTATAACTTGTTATGTGGCTTTCGGGGCCTGAATTGTATAGCGGTTGTGGTGCCGGGAACGCGGCTCCTGCATCGCGGGGCGGGCATGCCGCGGTTCCCGAAAGCCATGGAATGCATCGCGCCGGCCGCCGACGGCAAGGATGGCTGGCGCGGCGTCACAGCAGCCCGACATCCCTGGCCTGGGGGCCGCGCCGTGTCTCCTCCACCCGGAAGCTGACGCGCTCTCCGTCTTCCAGGGTCTCCAGCCCGGCGCCGGACAGGGCGCCGTAATGGACGAATATGTCCCGCCCGTCATCGTCGGGGAGGATGAACCCGAACCCCCGGGCGGGGTCGTAGAACTTCACCGTCCCCTGCATCTCCGGGCCGGCTGCCGGGGGCGGGGTCTCGCGCGGGCGGAGAGGCGGCGCGCCGGGCCGCCGCTCCTGCGCTCCGGCCGGCCCGGCCGGCGGATCGACACCGAGGATGCGGGACACCTGCGGCCCCCTGTCGCCCTGCGCGACCTCGCAACTCACCAGAGCGCCCTGCGGCAGCGTCTCCAGGCCCGCCGCCGCCACGGGGCCCATATGGCAGAACAGGTCGCCGGACCCGTCCTCGCGCTCCAGGAACCCGTAGCCCTTGTGCGGCAGGAACCATTTCACCAGCGCCCGGACCCGCAAACCGGGACGGACCCGGCGCCCGGGAGGGGCGGTGCCGGGACCGGGCGCCCCCTGTCCGGCGCCGGTTGCTTCGCCGGCGGACAGCGGCGCGGGTAATGCCGGCCTGAAATCGACCCCGAGGATGCGCAGGACCTGCGGGCCGTGGCGGCCCGGCGCAGCCTCGCAGGTGACGACGGCGCCCGCGACAAGCCGGGCGAGGCCGACCGCCTCCAGCGCCGACGCATGGCAGAAAATCCCGTCCGGGCCGTCTTCCGCCATGAGGAAGCCGCAGCCGCTGTCTGCATCGTACCATTTCACCGAAGCCCGCACCGGGGCGCCGGGGACGACCGGCGCAACCGTCATGGCCGGTCCCCCGCCGCATCGCGCCCGCCGTCGAGTTCGCCGAGCGCTTGCTTCAGGAGGCGCACGGCGTTCTTGCGCCGCCTTTCGCGGGCATCCTCGACGGGCGGGCTTTCCAGGAAAAGCCCGTCATGCAGCTCGACGACGCGGCGGGCCTTCGGCAGCAGGGCCTCGCCGGCCTCCGACAGGCGCAGGGGGCGGCGCCGTTCGAACAGGGTCCGCCCGAGCGCCTTTTCGAGCTGCCGTATATGTATCGACACGGTGGGCTGGCTGATCCCGGCCGCCCTGGCGGCGTGACTGGCGGCGCCCCGTTCCGCCGCCGCAATGAACGAACGCAGCCACCGGATGTTCAGGGTCTTCAGGGTCTTCGGCATGATCGCAGTCGTCCTGTCGCCGTGCTGAAGGACAGATGAGGATACCAGCCCCGCTTGCCGGCGGCCGGGCGGGCGCAATCCGCCGCAGGGGACGTCAGGCGGCCGGGAAACACGGCCGGCGCCGGCTCATATGCTCCTGCCGCCGCCCTCGGAGAGGCCCCGGCCAAGCTCCCGCAGGCGCTCCTCATGGCGGTGGTGTCTGGCGACGACGTCCCTGAACGCCTTCTCGCGCTCCGGCGTCAGGTGCTCCGGATGGCGGGCGGTGAGACTGCGCATCTCCCCGACGACGGCCGCGCTCTCCGGCAGGGCGAACGGCCGCAGCCGCTGCGCCTTCGCCCGGGCGAGAATCCCGTCCCACTGCGCTGCCGCCGCCTCGCCGCGCCGGGCGACCTTCGGCTGCACCTCCTCGCGCTCGCGCAGAAACGCCCGGAGCTCCTCCTTCGCCCCGTCGTCAAGGTCCGGACTGCGGAGCAGGTCGCGGGCCACCTCGAAAAACGTCCCGGCCCGCTCCTCCGCGAACGCCACCTTCCCCTCCGCCCGCAGGCCTTCCTGGAAACCGTCCCATAGCGCGGTCAGGTTGTCATACCGCTCCCGGACCGCCTCGCGCCGCTTCTGCGCCACAGCGGCGGCGGCCTTCTCCTCGTCCCGGAACGCGCCGCCCGCGCCCTCCAGCACCGTCTCCGCCGCCTCCGCCGCCGCCTTCCATGCGGCCGCGTCGTCCAGCGTGGCCTCCGCGGTCCCCACGAGCGCCGCCAGACCGTCCAGTGCCTCCAGCGTGCCGCGCATCGCGCCGGCCTGCCTGCGGTAGTCGGCGGCCTGCCCGCGCCACCGGGCCGCCACCTCCGCGTTCTTCGGCTCGACCGCCGCCGCGACCGCCTCGGCCGTGTCCGCCGCCTCGGTCCGCGCGTCCGCCTGCCGCTCGCGCAGGTCCCGCCAGTGCCGCACGTCCCAGACCGTCCGCGGCGGCTTCATTTTCCGTTCGGCCCGCCACGCCAGGGCGAACCGTCGGCTCGCCAGCTTGTAGCTCCAGTGCAGCGCCGCCAGCCCAAGATCCGAAGCCTTCTCCCGCGCGTCCGCGGCCAGCGACGGCTCACCGGCCGCCCGCGCCTTTGCCGCAACCCCGTCGAAGGCGGCGGCCGCCTCCCGGGCGGCGGCGCCATGGCGCTGCCTCGAAGCCTCGTCGATATCTTCGTCCAGGAGTACGCCTTCAGGAGCCAGCCGTTGCGACGCCCTGTCGGCTGCCGACATGGCCCTCTCCAGCGACCGGTATGCCTCCAGGCGCGCCCCGGCCCCGGCTTCGTCCGTCTTCGCCGCCTCCATCGCGGCATCGTCGAGCGGCGGGGCGCGGCCCGCCGCCTCTGCCGCATCCAGCACCGCATCGGCGGCGGCGGCGACCTCTTGCGCGGCTTGTTCGGCAAATTCGGCGGCCGCAATGCGGTCGCGGAGAGTCTGCCTGTCGTCGAGCGCGACCGCCGGCAGGGCGGCGAAGGCGCCTTCGGCCTTTTCCGCCGCCGCACGCGCCGCCATATACGCCGCTTCGACCTCCGCCAGCCGGCGCAGGGCCGCCTCCTTCTCCGCCAGTCGCTCCCGCTCCGCGCGCAGGCCGTCCAGGAACGCCGACGCCGCCTCCCCGGAGACCGCACGCTTCGCCGGCGCCTTCATCGCTTCCGTCTCGCCGATGGCCTCCAGCGCCGTCAGCCGCTCGCCCGTATTCGCCTCCAGCGTCTCCACCAGCTGCTCGCGGTTGTCGGTCAGCACCACCGCCTCCTCGCGCGCCCGGCTGAGCTGCACGTAGAGCGTCTGCTGGTTCACCAGCGGCCCGGCGCCCGTGTCCAGCACTGCGATCACACGGTCATGCGTCTGCCCCTGGGCGGCATGCACGGTGGACGCATAGGCGTATGCCAGATGCCGCAGTTGCGGGTCGTCCCGGGCGAACTGCATCTCGCGCCCGTCCGAAAGGCGCATGCGGAGAGACCCGCCGCGGATCTCCAGCACCTCCACCCGGTCGCCGTTGACGAGGCCGCGCTCCCGGTCGTTGCGCGTCCAGCGCAGCCGCTCGCCCTCGCGGATGGTGAGCGTCTTCGCCTCGAACAGGTCGAGCCGGTAGCGCAGGTCGCCATCGGGCTTCAGGTGGCGCGGCCTGCCGTCGGGATGGGCGAGGATCACCCGGTCCTCCTCGACCTCCATTACGACGCAGGCGTCGTCCTTGCGGATGCGGTAGTTCTTCCGCTCGCGGTTGAAGAGCGCGATGTCGCCCTCGCGCCAGTTGCGCACGTCCCCCGTCTCGGCGCGCGTCAGGTTGAGCGGAACCAGGGTTTCGATCTCGATGGAAGCCCCGCCGAGCGCGCCCTCGGCTTCGAGACCCTCGCGCACCGCCTCCTCGACCCCGGCCCTGAGCGCGCGCGTCGGCACCAGCAGCGCCGTACCTTCCCGCGCCCCGGGCGAGAGCCTGAGCCAGAGCCGGGCCGCCATGCCTGCGATCTCCTCGGCCGGCAGTTCCCGCAGGTTGCCCCCCAGCCGCTCCAGAGCCTCGCCCGGCTCGCCCTCGACCATGTCCTGGACGGCGGCGAGCAGGTCCGGGTTCTTCTGCCGGCGAATGTCGTCCATCTCCGCCACCGCCATGCCCGCCTGCTGCATCTGCCGGAAGGGCTGGCCCGCCTGCACGCCGCGCAGCTGCCGGCTGTCGCCCACCAGCACCAGACGCGCCACCTCCAGACGGTCCGCGATCCGCAGCAGCGCTCTCGCCTGCGCCGTGCCGGCCAGCGACATCTCGTCCACCACCACCACCGCGCCCCGGTAGCGCTCTCTCAGCGCCGCGAGCGTCCTGGCATCGGCTACCCCGTCCGCTACCTCTTCGCAGCGCGTGAGGAACCATTGCAGCGTCCGGCAGGCGAGGCCCGTCTCGCGCGACAGCGTCCGGGCGGCCGAAGCCGACGGCGCCAGGCCCAGCACCCGCCTTTCTCCCATGCAGGACACGGCCCGGCGCAGCATGGTGGTCTTGCCGGTGCCGGCATAGCCCTGCACCCCGACCACCCGGTCCCGGCTCTCCAGGATCAGCCTCACAGCCTCGCGCTGGCCTTCGGTCAGGCCCGCCAGCGTCTCTTCGGGGACGGAAGCTACGGAGAGCGACCTGACAGCACCGATGTTGGCGACCGTCCGCTCGCGCACCTCGCGCTCGGCCGTGACCGCCCGCGCCGTCGTCCAGGCCTCGCCCACACCGCGCCGGATCGCCGGCAGCAGGTGCTTGTCCCGCTGGAGCTCTGCAAAGGCCCCCTCGATCTCCTCAAGCCGGTAGAGACCCGGCGAGTGCGCGAGCGCGAGCGCCAGCGCGTCTCTCGCGGGGAACACGCTGGCCCGCTCCTCCAGCTGCTCCAGCGCCCGCCAGGCGATCTCCAGCGCCGTCGGCGGCGCCGCATGCCGCACCCCGATCTTCCGGAGCGTCCGCTTGGCAAGCCCGTGCTCCTCCGCGAAATCCCGCCACAGCGCCTCAAGCTCCGCCCGGCGCGGCTCGTTCTTGCGCACCCGCGTCGCCAGCGTCGCCGCCTGCGCCGTGCGCGCATTGTAACGCCAGCCCTTCTCCCGGATGTATTTCACGATCTGCCGCCGGCGGCTCGAGAACGCTTCCAGCGCCGCCCGCGGCCAGCCCGAAATCTCGAACCCCGGAACCCGACCGATCATCGACGGCCTGAGCGCGAAGCCCTCCCGGCGCAGACGGTGCGCCAGCTCGTTGCGGTAGAAGGCCCCGATCAGCTTCTCCAACCGGCGCAGCAGCCCGATCTCCGCGCTCCGCCACTGCCCGCCGTCCCGCGTCATGTTCGCGACCACGCAATGGGTGTGAAGCTGCGGGTCGTTGTTGCGGCTCGTGATGTGCCGGAAGGTCGCCGCCACCAGGGCCGGCGCGTTCACCTGCACCGAGCGCCGCTCCTCCCGGCTCCAGCGCCGGGTCCGCAGCAGCCGCGTCTCGATATGGTCCAGCGTCGCCCGCACCGCCGCATCGTGCGCGCGCATCGCCCTGGCAGAACCCGGACCGCTCAGCAGCGCCTCGAGCGATACCGACTTCGGCGCCGACAGCGTGATGTCCAGGCCCGGCCGGTGCTCATGCGCGCCGTCGCGCAGCCGGCCCAACCGGATATCCGTGCCCGGCACATAACCCTGCAGCACGCGCCGGAACTCTCCGGGCTCGACATGGCCCGTCAGCCCCAGCGCCGCCGCGCCGCGCCCCCGCCACCGGCTCGCCTTGCGATGCTCGTCGCCCTTACGTGCGTAGTAGTCCTCCGCCTCAGCCTGCCCCGGACCTGTTCCGGGGTCGTTCGCCGGCAGGCTCCCGCCGAGCCCGTGACCCTCGCGGCGGAAGTAATGCACCGTCGAGGAAGCCGAGGTCAGGTTGAACACCGTTGCGACCATCGGCCGACTCTAGCAGGTTGTGGAAGAACGTGGTGAGTCGGGCTCCTTACGGGCGATTTTCGGCATGAACGTGTCGGTTTGGTCGATTTGCTCGGAGGGAACGAGGCGGCGGATTTCGGCGCAGTGGCGCGGCACTGAGGACAGGAAGCCTTGTCGGCGCCAGTGTGACGGAACGCATCGCAATTTCCTGCGTTGACGGAATCGCCATTGACACCAGCGCCCCCAGCACCCGCACCCACACCCGGATCGATGGTGCGCCCTTCAGGGTGAGCCCCTCCGGATGACACAAGAGACATTTCCGGGGTATGGGACTCTCAAGCGCCGCTGGGACTAAATGTCCATTGCACAACGGCTTTGATCGCCCGAACGCTTGACCAGCCAGGCAGCCAGTGGACGACGCCCCTCGGCAGTTTGTTCTTACACTAAATTCACTGGCGATCTAACTAAAGATACAGACCTCATTGCCCGAACAAGCCAACGCCAATAACCCGACCAAATGCACCAACAGCCGCGCCGCATGAACCCGATCAGCCGAACGACTCCAGCATCGCCATGCCAGACTTATGCCCGATCGGTACCCAGGAACTGCTCCAAACATTCTTCAGAAGCCTGTAAATTCTACCGCCGCCTTGTCAAGGACTATCCCAAACACCTTCAGCTCTCGGCGATAGAAAATCCTTCAATTTTCCCTTCGTTTACCTTCAGCACTATTTCCTGCGGTGCTTGTCGCTGCTGGACAATGCTTCGAGCGATAGCGACCTCCTCTCCCACATGGTCGAGTGAGCTTCCAATTTTGTCGGGTATCCCCAAACTTTGTAACAATGCCAAGCTCTGCTCGACTTTACCCAAATTGCCCCAAAACGATGCCTCTTCACTCACCGTCTCGACAATATGGTTTGCGAGGAGGCTCACATCATCTTCCACCCGCGCAATTTCTTGTCGAATTCCACCGAGGCGATTATCCACAGAATTCGGGTCCTGGCCCCCAATCGCCATAAGTTGGTAACCAAGGATCCTTGTCTCGATGCAAACCATCAATTCCAGCATATTCTTCATCCATTGCTTCAATATTCTATCGAATTCATCTCCAAATTTGTTTCCCATGATTTCATCTATCTTTGCTTTAATTTCCAACCTCAGATGCTCTTCAATCTCCTGCATTTTTTGACACTGAAATTCAATACCAATTTGCGAATTGGTCGATAAATTCTCTTGCTTTATATCTTCATAAATCTGTTGAAAATATTTCCTGCATGCCAATATTTTTGATGTTCTTTCGTTCTCTTGAAATTTTTGTATCTCGCCAATTTTTCGATCAATAATTTGTAGCTTTTCGTTTATGTCATGCATATGTTTTTGCGCTACGGCAATTGATGCAATTTGCCAAACAGCTCCCACGGTAACAATGCGTGTAAGCTGTTCCGGTGAAAACAATCGAGCTTGTTCTACAATCTTTTTCCCATCTCGAACGATGGCCCGAAACCCTTCTCCATCCGCCACCTTCGTTAGAACGCCGGCGCATTGCACCACCATGTACTTGGTTGTAGCTACGTTTCCACCAATTGCCGCAAGTGGAACAGCTGACAAAAGTGGATTTAATCTGGAAATTGAGCTTTTCCCGGACTCATGGACACTTTTCCAGCTTTCTGGTTTCGGGTCATTAATTTCAGAAATAGACAGAATTATTCCCCCGTCTTCGTTCTGTATTTCCAAACTGGATGAGGAGGCTTGAAGGGAAGAGCCAGTGTGGATATGGGATTTACCGGCTGAACTTGCCGTTTTGTCGGATCGGCTAGACATCAATTGCGCGCAAAACTTACGCCACTCAACGAGTTCCTTTACCAGGCTTTCATTGAGTTTATCTTTGTTTGTATCACGGATAGCCGCGTATGCTATGGCGGCTCCGACGGCGCCTCCGACGAAAATTAATGGTAGCGGCATCCCTCAGTCCTCCATCAGCTGTTGCGCTTGTTTCATCAGCGCGAGTTGGTCCTGCACCCACTTTTCGATGGCTTCGACCGTGCCGTTCTCGTGGAAGGCGAATACTCTGGCGATCTGGTTCACCAGTTCGGACTGTTCGGGGTGAAAATCCTCGTTGGCGTAGCCCATGCCGACAAGCTCCAGCAGGAAGGACACGCGGCTCAACCGATCCTCGAACACACTCGGAAGGGATTCAATTGGCACGTCCTCGGCCTTCACGCCGGGTTTCATCTGGTTGCGGAGCATTTCAATCGCCAACAGTTCCGCCGGGACGATTTTCCGGTCCGCCCGCATCACCTCGTCGGCGTAATGCAGCAGCGTCCCCTGTTGGCGTTCGTTCAGGTTCTGGACGAACATGGGCTATCCTCCCCCTCTCCATAAACGCGGACGCGCAGTTCGGCGCAGGCCCGCAGGTTCAGTTCCACGTATTCCGGCCAGGAAAAACGGTCGGCGAAATACCGGTGCATGTCCGCCACCCGGCATATTTCGGGCCGCTCGTCATAGATGCGGCAGAGGTTCGCCCCCTCGTCCAGATGGCTGCACACGCCGTCACCGCGGTCCAACGCAGCCAATAGCGGCGAACCGTCGAGGCTGCGGCAGCAGGCACCGCAGGCCGTGCAGGGAAACGCTTCCCGCATCCTGTCCGTTCCCTCTCAAATCCGAGCCCTCAAGCATAACTCTACCCCCCCCCCCCGTGGTCAAGCGGGAAAGAGAGACTCTGCGCCCGCGGCGGCTGGAGAGGGCGGGGCAGCGAAAACGGGCCATCCTGGTTGGGCCGGTTAAGCGAGCAACACGTCCTTCGCACGGTTGACCAGTCCGGCCAGGTAGTCCGATCCCCCCCGATCGGGATGAAGATGCTGAATAAGGCGGCGGTGGGCCTCCCTGATGGCATCCGGCGTGGCGCCCGGCTCCAGTTCCAGAATCTCAAGCGCCTCGGCTTCGCTCATGCTTGTCGTTGCGGAGGCGTCTTGCTCCCCATGGTCAGTCGGACCGTCCTCCAGGTCGGGGGCGAAGATCGCGTCGTCGTCATATTCGGACGTCGAGGCCATCTCCCGGCCGATAAGGAAACCGATGGTCCCGGCTGCGGCCGCGGCGGCGATCGGAACGATGATGGGTATCGGCATGGTTTTCTCCTTCTCCTGTTGTGGAAGCCGGGCGGCCCTGTTCGACGACCCGATCCTGTCGGTATGGCGCTAACGGTTCCGCCAATCCCGGTTGAACAAGCCCTGCGGCAGACGGTTTCATCCCCCGCCCAAGCCGCGTGGACACGCGACGCCATGCGCCGCAAACAATTCTTCAAGCTCCCCGACGGGCAGAGCCAGCAGATCGATTGCATGCTGCAAGGACAAGCAGCCCTGCTCCAGAGCCTGTCCGATAACCTCGACGAACCGCCGCGAGAACCGGGCGGGAAAAACGTCCTCTGCGCTCTCGCGGCCGTTCTTGTGCAAGGCCGCCTCGGGGATGCCCTGCGCCGTCGCCTGGTCCAGCTCACCGAGTCCGACCAGGCGCCACCGCAGCGCCGACGAACTCACCTGCAACTCATTGGCGGCAGAGTTGAGCCGCGCGATCAGGGGTTCGCCGGCAAGGCCGGCCCAGCGGCCGAACGGCTCCAGCCGGTCTGTCGGCATCAGCAACGCCGCGGCGAATTTGTTGGCGAGCCGCTCGACCCGCTTGCCGCCGGTCTCCCGCGACGCTTCGGAATGCTCGGGCGGCATCGTGTCCCAGGTCAGGATATGGAACAACTCATGGGCGAGGTCGAAATGCCGGCGCCCCAGAAGCTCGTGGCGGGCAATCAGCACGGCGTCCAGTTCGGGCAGGCGGCAGGCCGCGCCGGAAATGCCCGGCTCCGCGTCCACCATGAGCACCAGGATGTGGAGTTCCCGTTCCATCGCCTCGGCCAGACGGGCTCCGGGCGCCTCGCCCAGGTCGAACTCGTCGGCGAACCTCTCCCCGGCTCGTATGACATCCTGCGGCGAGGCGTCGGAAGCAAGGGCAAGCGACCGGCGCAGCAGCGGGCTCGGGCATCCGACCTGCGCCGCCAGATGGCGGTATGCCCCTATCCATTGTCCTGCTTTGCGTTCATAGGCTGCCAGCCGTTCACCATCGACTCCGTCCTGTCGCCACGAAAAGCGCCCCTCGCCCACCAGCAGGAAGGGATTCGTGAAGTAGTCGAGAGGAGCACCCAGCTTTTCGACCGCGACCACGAGCTCCTCCGCCGTCATGCGCCTGACGCCGGTCTCCATGGCGGAAACGGTCTGCCGGTCTCTGAACCCGAAGATCCGGGCAAGATCGTCCTGCGAGAGCTTCCTGGCCTCGCGCAGTGCTCGAATTCGTTTTCCCAGACGTGGCTGCATCGCGTAGCCTCCAATGTCAGGATATCATGCTTTTTCAAGTGTGCAAGATAAAACTGCAAAATAGATCACGCAAACGTACCAACGAGCGAATGCGAGTACCCCGAAGCTCTGGACAGCGAGACCGGTAGGCCAAGGGTCCAGTGCATGATAGGCCCGTGACTGGCAAGGCGTCATCCGCGAGACGATCCAAGCCGAATTATACCAGCGGTCGTTGATCGGAACCGATGGCGCGGTGCCTCCCTATCGTAGCCGCGATCCTTTGTCCTCATCCCGAGTAGCGGCGCCAGCCGCTTATCGAGGGACGCGCCACCGGCGGGACGACCCTTCGATACACCTCCCCTTCGACAAGCTCAGGACAGCCAATCCGGTCGGCTACTCAGGATGAAGAGAGGCGGGGGTGCCGGGCGGCATTTGCCCGTGAGGCTCAACCCGGTGCCGCTGGCATTAGGCCGTGGACTCATAAGCTCGTAGCCAGAGCCTGACGGTTGCGATCTTGATCATGGCGAGGAAGTTGGCGGCGAGCTTTTCGTATCGTGTGGCGATTCGGCGGAACTGCTTGAGCTTGTTGAAGGCGCGTTCGATCCGGTTTCGCAATCGATACAAGGGTTTGGAGAAGGCGTGCCTGGTCTTCGCACCTTCGCGGTCGGGAATGATCGGGACGGCATCGCGTTGCTCGATCAGGTCACGGATCCATTTGGCGTCATAGGCCTTGTCGGCGACGAGGAAACTGTCGGGCTCCAGGGTCGCCAGCATGGCGCCGGCGGCCGTGGTGTCGTGCGCCTGGCCGGGGCTGAGGTCATAGCGGATCGGCAGGCCGCTCACGTCCGCCACGGCGTGGATCTTCGTGGTCAGTCCGCCACGGGAACGACCCATGCAACGATCCGGACCCCCTTTTTTGATCCCGCCGCATGCTGGTGAACCCGGACGCTCGAACTGTCGATCATCTGCACATTGCCGTCGTAAGCCTCCACCACCGCATCCATCAACCGATCCCAGATACCCTTCTTGCGCCAGCGGTTGAACCGGTTGTAGCAGGTCGTATAGGGCCCGTAGCGCTCCGGCAGGTCACGCCACGGCGCCCCCGTGCGAAGCACCCACAGAATGCCGTTCAACACGCGCCGGTCGTCCACCCGCGGCACGCCCCGCGGCTTGTTCGGCAGCAACGGCTCGATCACTCGCCATTCGAAGTCCGTCAGATCGTAGCGGCCCATGTCCTCGCTCCCTGAAGTTGGGAGCTTGAATCACAGCTTCGCTAATGAAGAAACCCCTTATGGGTACACGGCCTAGTACTACGTAGGCGATGGGAGCCTATTCAGCCGCCGGCCGTGGGACAGGGCGCAAACGGATCCGGGGCAACCTGGCAATGCCAGCGCGGAACCGGCCCGATCCTTTCCCATAATTCTCCTTGAACTGAGCCGCGTTCCGCGGCGGGTTGTCGTGCCCGCCGTGTAGTCGGAGTGATCTCCCTACAGCAGGCCAGTCATCGGGACCGTCCGTCCGACGTCGCAGCGCACGGCTCGATCCCCGTTTTCCCTGGCTGATCGAT